>NZ_JAHDIW010000007.1:0-182084 GCF_018531165.1 Geobacter grbiciae
CGTATTTGCCATGAACTTCTCCGCAAACACGGCCGCCGCTTGAGTTGGGAGTGTCTACTATTGACAGGACACCTCAGCCGCGGGGAAGGTGGCTTCCGTGGCCATTCTCTTCATTCTCATCCTGACCCTGGCCGGCCTCTCCATCGCCGTCGTGAACGCCATGTTCAACAGCCCCTGGGGAACCTACACCGTCTTCTGCACCATTCCCATCGCCATGGTCATGGGGGTTTACATGCAGAAGATCCGGCCGGGGGATGTGAAGGGAGGGAGCATCATCGGCGTTGCGCTCCTCGCCCTGGCGATCCTGACCGGGCCCTACGTGGCTGCCAGTCCCGAGCTGGCGGCGTTCTTCACCTTCTCCAAGAAGCAGATCGCGCTCCTCATCCCCATCTACGGATTCTTCGCCTCGGTGTTGCCGGTCTGGTTCCTCCTGGTCCCCCGCGACTATCTCTCAACCTACCTGAAGATCGGCACCATCGCCCTGCTGGCCCTCGGGATCGTCGCCGTGCATCCCCAGCTCCAGATGCCCGCCATCACCAGCTATGTGAGCGGCGGCGGTCCGGTGATCCCCGGCGCGGTCTTCCCCTTCATCTTCGTGACCATTGCCTGCGGCGCCCTCTCCGGTTTCCATGCCATCATCGGCTCCGGCACCACCCCGAAGATGATCGCCAACGAGCGGGACATCCTCTTCGTCGGCTACGGCGCCATGCTGACCGAAGGGTTTGTGGCGATCATGGCCCTCATCGCCGCCTGTGTCCTGGTCCCGGCCGACTACTTCGCCATCAACGCCGCCCCCAAGGCGTTCCAGGCCCTTAATATGGCCCCCGTGAACCTGCCGGCACTCTCCCAGGCGGTGGGCGAGCAGGTCCAGGGGCGGCCCGGCGGCGCGGTCTCCCTGGCGGTGGGGATGGCCTACATCTTCTCGTCGATTCCGGTCATGAAGAGCATGATGGCCTACTGGTACCACTTCGCCATCATGTTCGAGGCGGTCTTTATTCTCACTGCCGTCGATGCCGGCACCCGGGTCGGCCGCTATCTCCTCCAGGAGATGCTCGGCAAGCTCTATCCGCGCTTTGCCGATAACACGTGGACGCCAGGGGTCATCGTTGCGAGTATCCTCTTTACCTCCGCCTGGGGCTACCTGGTCTACACCGGCGACATCACCACCATCTGGCCCCTGTTCGGCATGAGCAACCAGCTCCTCGCCACCTGCGCCCTCATCGTCGGCACCACCATGCTCATCAGGCTCGGCAAGGCCCGCTACGCCTGGGTCACCGCGGTCCCGGGGATCTTCATGATTCCGGTCACCATGACCGCAGGGTACCTGAACATCACCAAGAACTTCCTGCCCAAGGGGCTTACCCTGCTCGTGGTCCTGTCCGTCGTGCTGATGGTGCTGATGGCCATCGTCTTTATCGAGGCGTTCCGTAAATGGTATGCGTTGTTGCAGATCCGGGAGAAGGTGCTCGATGCCAACGGCGACCTGGTTCTGGTGCCGGTGGAGTCGCCGGCCGAGAGGTACGAGCCGCTCCCCTTGCAGGAGTAACGGTTTCCGTCCCGTTGCGGTTGCGGATGGTTATGGCATGATTGCGGGGAGGGGAGGAGAAGGTTCCCTCCCCGTGGTCATCGGCGGTGTTGAAATTTGAATATTCTTGCAAGGAGAGGAATCAATGGGAGAGAGGACCCGCATTGTCATTCTGGACGGCTACACCATCAACCCAGGAGACAATCCCTGGACGCCGGTGGAAGAATACGGCGACTGCACCATCCATGACCGTACCCCTCCCGAGCTGAAACTGGAGCGAGCCCGCGATGCGGAGATCATCCTCACCAGCAAGGTGAAGCTGGACGAGGCGACCATCGCGGCGCTGCCGAGGCTTCGTTACATATCGCTCCTTGCCACGGGGTACAACAACGTGGACGTGGCGGCCGCGGGCCGGCGCGGCATTCCGGTTTCCAACGTTCCGGCCTACTCGACCGAATCGGTGGCCCAGACCGCCTTTGCCCTGTTGCTGGAGCTCACCACGCGGGTGGGGCTCCATGACGCCGCCGTTCGGGGCGGCGAATGGAGCCACTGCCCCGACCACTCCTTCTGGAAAACATCGATCGTGGAGCTGGACGGCCTTACCCTGGGCATTGTGGGCTACGGCGCCATCGGCCGCGCCGTGGCCCGGATCGCCCAGGCCTTCGGGATGCGGACGATCGCCCATGCGCCCCGTATTCCCGCCGATCCGGGGCCGGGGCCGGTTCCGGTGCGTTTCGTATCCCTCGAAGAGCTCTTCGCCACCGCCGACGTGGTGACCCTCAACTGTCCGCAGACCCCGGAAAACACAGAATTTGTCAACGAAGGGCTCCTCTCCCTCATGAAGCGGAGCGCCTACCTCATCAATGTGGCCCGGGGAGGGTTGGTGAACGAAGCCGACCTGGCCCGGGCGCTTCGGGATGGCACCCTGGCCGGCGCGGGGCTCGATGTGGTAGCCCATGAGCCGATGCTTCCCGACAACCCCCTCCTGGCGGCACCCAATTGCATCTTCACGCCGCACCTGGCCTGGGCGTCGCTGGCGGCCCGCCGGAGACTCACCGGGATCGTTGCGGCCAATGTGGCTGCGTTTCTGGCCGGTTCGCCGATCAATGTGGTGAATGGCCCGTGGCTGGCCGAGGGACGGTGACGGCAGCGGACCAGCCCCGCCTCGGCATCAGGCCTTCTTGATGGTAAACCAGAATTCCGATCCCTTGCCGGGCTCGCTCTCCACCCCCACGGCGCCGCCATGGAGCTGGACGATGTGCTTCACGATGGAGAGCCCGAGGCCGGTCCCCCCCTCGTCGCGGCTGCGGGCCGTGTCCACCCGGTAGAAGCGCTCGAAGATCCGGGGGAGGTCCTTGGGAGGGATGCCGACGCCGGTATCCTTTACGCCGATGCGGACCATATTCTCCTTGACTGCGGCGGAAAACGAGATTGCCCCCCCCGCCGGGGTATATTTGATGGCGTTGTCGAGGAGGTTGACCAGCACCTGCTCGAGCCGGCCCGGATCGGCCAGCACCGACTGCGCCCCGCTCAACCCCGAGCAGTCGATGGTAATCCCCTTCCGGGCCGCCTTCGGCTGTAAAAGCTCCATGGCACGCTTTGCCACCTGCTCCGGTCTGACCGTCGTCTTTTCAAGGTTCATGCTCCCCGCCTCCAGCTGGGAGAGGGTGAGGAGGTCGCCGATCAGGGCGGCGAGCCGCTCCGAGTGGCTGAGGATGATCCCGACGAATTTCCGCGCCCGCTCGGGATCGGTTTCCATGGCGCCGTCGATGAGCGCCTCGGCATACCCCTTGATGACGGTAACCGGCGTTCTCAGCTCATGGGAGACGTTGGCCACGAAATCCCGCCGGATGTTTTCCAGCCGCGTCAGATCGGTGATGTCATGGAAGACCGCCACGACCCCCTGCAACTCCCCGTTGTCCACAAGGGGCACCCAGTGGGTCAGGACATGCTTCTCCTCCCCCATGGTGAGAGTCATCTTCTCGACCCGTTCGTCCCCGGAGGCGACGATGGCCTTGAAGGCATCGTTGAGGACCGGATGCCGCGCGATCTCGATGATGTGTCTTCCTTCCACGCTTTCATTCAGGGAGAAGAGACCGAGAAAGGCTGGATTGACCAGGGTGATCAGACCGTTGGCATCCGTTACCATAAGCCCTTCCCCCATCCCCCGCAGGATGGTGTCGAGCCGGTTTTTCTCTGCCGAGGTTCGCTCCAGCTGCTGCTCTATCCGGGCCGCCATGTCGTTCATCACCCGGGCCAGCTCCCCCACCTCGTCGCGGGTCGGGACCGGGATCCTCCGGTTGAAGTTCCCCTTGCCGATCTGTTTCGCCAGCGCCGTGATGGTGCGCAGTGACCGGGACGTCACCCGGGAGAGGATGTAGCTCAGAACGAGGGCAACGAGGAGTGAGACCGCCAGGGATGCCCCCAGGAGTGTTCTGATGCTCCCCTCTGCCTTCTCCAGGGCGGTGAGGGGAAGGGAGAGCCGGACAAATCCCTCTTCGCCGCCGGCGGTCTGCAGCGGAACCGCCACGTAGAGCATGGGGGTCTTGATCGTCGCCGAGTAGCGGATTGATTCCCCACTGCCGCTCTTCAGCGCCTGCTGGACCTCCGGTCGATTCAGGTGGTTCTCAAGTTCCTTCAACTGGCCGGGAGCAATCTCCGAATCCCCGACCACCTCGCCGCCGGCGAGGATGATGGTCACCCGCGCCCTCGTCTCCCGCGAGATTGCGGCGGCCACTGCCGGGGCATCGTCCTTCATTCTGCCGATGTCGCGGTGGGCGATCATCCGGGTCAGCCGGGCCTCAGTGGCGAGGTTTTGCCGGATCTCCGCCGTCAGGTGCTGGTTCAGGGTGTGGTTCAGGTAGGCGAAGAAGACCCCGCCGATGAAGAGCACGAGAAGGAGGTAGGAAGCCATGAGCTTCCACTGGATGGTGAATCTCACGGCTCCTCCATCTTGTAGCCGAAACCGCGAACCGTCCGGATCAGGTCGCCGGCCGGGCCCAGCTTCGTGCGCAGACGCGTGATGTGCGTGTCAACCGTGCGGGTGTCCCCCACGTAGTTGTATCCCCAGACGTTTTTCAGGAGAAGGTCGCGGCTCTGGACCCGCCCCAGGCGTTCGGCGAGATTGAGGAGCAGCTTGAATTCAGTGGTGGTAAGGACTATCTCTTCCCCTGCCACGGCCACCGTGTGGCGGTCCGGGTCGATGGCGATCGGCCCGATACTCATGGTTTTTCCCGAGGGTTCGTCCGGCAGCGAACGGCGCAGCACCGCTTTGATCCTCAGGAGCAGTTCCCGGGTGGAGAAGGGCTTCACCACGTAATCGTCGGCGCCCACCTCGAACCCCACCACCCGGTCGATCTCTTCTCCTCGGGCCGTCAGCATGATGACTGGGATTTTCGCGGTTTTCTCCGACTTTTTCAGTATCTTGCAGACTTCGGTTCCCATCATGCCCGGGAGCATCAGGTCGAGTAAGATAAGGTCCGGGACCTGCCTCTGTGCCTCGTCGAGGCCGCTGATGCCATCGGGGGCCGCGATGGTCCGGTATCCTTCCTTCTCCAGGTTGAAGGAAACGAGTTCCGCCAGGTCTTTTTCGTCTTCGATGATCAGGACGGTTTGCATTCGTTTGGTATCTCCTTGCCGGAGATGGTATGTTCTGAATATTGCATTCGTGTTACAGATGTGAAAAAAAGCCGTAAAAACGGCCTGTAAGCGGACTTTCCACACAAAATGTGGATACCCTTGTGGAAAAAAACAGAAACGAAATGCAAAGGGTCATTAATACGGCCACAAATAGCATAATGCATAAAAAATGTGCAGTTAAAGTCGGCGGCTGCAGATGATAAAAGTCAATTAAATCAGGCTGTTGCTGTAAGTGTCCGAAAGGTGGACCTTACTTGCTGTCAAGCATTATTTTCGGAAATGTGTACCACGGAAATGGTGAAGAAGCGTACTAAATAATACTCCGTTCTAATTCCTTGACTTGCCGTCTGTAGCGTGATAATTCATCAAAACTCCATTAAATCAAATGGTTGTGGTTTGTCAAAGGTGGGGTCGACAGAATGAAACAATGGAGGGGGTTCCATGGCGCAACATCTTGATTTTACGATCGGCGGACTGCTCGACCACATGGCTGTAACGTTTCCCGACAATGATGCCCTTGTCTACCCGGAACGGGGGCTCCGGTACTCCTACCGGCAGTTCAACGACATCTGCCGCCAGGTGGCCAAGGGGTTGCTGAAGCTCGGCGTCAGGAAGGGGGACCATGTGGCCATCTGGGCCTACAACGTTCCCGAGTGGGTCATTCTCCAGTTCGCCACCGCCAAGATCGGCGTCGTTCTGGTGACGGTCAACCCTGCCTACAAGTCGGCGGAACTGGAATACCTCCTTGACCAGTCCGATTCCACCACTCTCTTCATGGTCCGGTCCTGGAAGGACACGGACTATGTGGCGACCCTTTCCGAGGTGGTGCCAGAGCTGGCATCGGCCGAAGCGGGTCTCCTCACTACTCCCAAGCTCCCCTTCCTGAAAAGAGTTGTCTTTATCGGTGAGGATACGCCGGCCGGGATGCTCAATTTCGAGAAGATCGCGGAGATGGGGAAAGAGGTGCCCGATGAGCAGCTGGCGGCGGTTGAGTCCTCCCTCGATGTCCACGATGTCATCAATATGCAGTACACTTCCGGCACCACCGGCTTTCCCAAGGGGGTCATGCTGACCCACTACAATCTGGTCAACAACGGCTATCACGTTGGCGAGTGCATGAAGTTCACGGATAAGGACCGGCTCTGCATCCCCGTTCCCTTCTTCCACTGCTTTGGCTCTGTGCTGGCTGTCATGGCCAGCGTAACTCACGCCACAGCCATGGTGCCGGTGGAGATTTTCGACCCGCTCAAGGTTCTTCAGACCGTTGAAAAGGAGCACTGCACCGCCGTCCATGGCGTGCCGACCATGTTTATTGCCGAGCTGGAGCATCCGGATTTCGCAAAGTTCGATCTCTCTACCCTCCGCACCGGCATCATGGCCGGGTCGGTCTGTCCCATCGAGGTCATGAAGCGGTGCGTCAAGGATATGAACCTGACCGAGATTACCAGTGTCTATGGGCAGACCGAATCCTCCCCGGGAATCACCCAGACCCGCACCGATGATTCGGTTGAGCTGCGCGTCTCTACTGTCGGGCGGGCGCTCCCCGGCGCCGAAGTAAAGATCGTCGATATCGAGACCGGCGCCACGCTGCCGCCGGGGAAGCAGGGCGAGCTCTGCGCCCGGGGCTACATGGTCATGAAGGGGTACTACAAGTTGCCGGAGGAGACCGCCAAGGTCATCGATGCCGATGGCTGGCTCCATACCGGCGATCTGGCGGTGATGGACGAGAACGGCTACTGCAAGATCACCGGCCGCATCAAGCAGATGATCATCCGCGGCGGCGAGAATATATATCCCAAGGAGATCGAGGAGTTTCTCTACACCCACCCGAAGATCTCCGACGTGCAGATCTACGGCGTGCCGGATCGCAAGTACGGCGAGCAGGCCATGGCCGCCATCATCCTGAAAAATGGGGTGGAGATGACCGAGGACGAGGTCAAGGAGTTCTGCCGGGGGAAAATTGCCAACTATAAAATTCCCAAGTACGTGAAGTTTGTGGCTGGCTATCCCATGACCGCCAGCGGCAAGATCCAGAAGTTCAAACTGCGGGAAATGGCCATCAAGGAACTGGGCCTCGAAGGTGCGGGCGATGCCGCGTAGGGGGGCTCGGTTATGAGAGAAAAGATACTGGGCACACTTCTGGTTCTTTTTGTCGCCTGTTTTGTGGCGATCATCGTCGAGGAGGCCTTCCTCGGGGGCCGGAAGCGCCGTCAGCTCCAGCGCAAGGCGCGGGCCGCCGCTTCAGAGCCGGAACAGCAGTAGATATAAGCAGTGATTTTCTGACGATTCAGTCCGGGAGAACCGAACCATGCGCCTTACCCCGAGGGATGAACTCGAATATCGCATCAAGAAGCTCCAGGCTTACATGGCGGAAGCGGGGCTCGATGCCGTCATCGTTGTCCAGAATGCCGACCTCTTCTATTTCACCGGCACCATTCAGAACGGCGCTCTCTACGTGCCGGTGGCGGGCGACCCCATCTACATGGTCCGCAAGGAGATCTCCCGGGCTCGGATGGAATCGGGGCTGAAAGAGATTGTTCCCTTTGCCTCCATGAGAGAGATTCCCGAGATTCTGGCAAAGTACGGTTATGCTACGCCCACCCGCATCGGCATGGAATTCGATGTCGTGCCGGTCAACTTCTTTGCCCGTTACCGCGCGGTCTTCCCTGCTGGCGATTTTGTCGATGCATCAACCCTTATCCGGCGTGTCCGGATGATTAAAAGCAAATACGAGATTCACCTGCTCCAGGATGCGGCCAATCAGGTCGACAAGGTCTACCGCCGTGCCCGGGAGGTTGTCCGCGAGGGGATGACCGATCTGGAACTGGCAGCAGAGCTTGAGTTTGCCGCCCGCAAGGAAGCGCACCAGGGGTATGTCCGCATGAGGGGCTTCAATGCCGAACTCTTTTTTGCCCAGGTCTTCTCGGGAACCGATACCGCAGTTCCCGCCTATATGGACACCCCTCTTGGGGGGCTCGGGCTCAATCCTTCCTTCGGGCAGGGGGCTGGGCTGAAGCGGATAGAGAGGGGGGAGCCGATCATTGTCGACTTCGCCGGTTGCGTTGACGGCTACCTTGTGGACCAGACCCGCGTCATTGCTCTCGGCGCTCTCTCCGATCACATGAAAAAGGCCTATGATGACATGCTTCGGGTTCAGGACCGGATGACCGAAGTGGCCGTGCCCGGCACACCCTGGAGTCACGTTTACGATGTCTGTGTCGCCCTTGCTGCTGAACTCGGCTATGCCGACAATTTCATGGGGGCGAAGGGGGCGCGGGTTTCCTTTATTGGCCATGGCATTGGTATAGAGGTGGACGAATACCCCTTTATCGCCAAGGGGTTTACGGACATGGTTCTCGAGCCGGGGATGGTTTTCGCGTTCGAACCGAAGGTCATCTTCCCCGGAGAGGGGGCCATCGGCATTGAGAACACTTTTTATATCTCCCATTATGAAGGGTTGAAGCAACTCACGTTCTCTGACCAGGAACTGCTTATCCTCTGAATTTCTCCCACCGCTAGCCGCTCTCTTTACCTGCTCCGTGGCTGTGTGTCCGCAGTCCACGGAGTCCTCGTCGCCTTCAGGCGACTGTTGCCCTATTACGCATTCCGTCCGAGTCCCTTTTTTCCATAAAAATTATGTTGAGTTTAATCAAATTGAGTGGTATAAATTTTTATAGAAAATTGTATACAGTATACTAAAAAAATATTTCTGCCCTGCTAGTAATTCTGTAACTCGTCGAAGCAATACGTGATTTATGGGTGTTAATGGTGTAGGGTCAACGGTTTAGCGGTTCCAGTATACTACCAGTGGAAAGGAGGGGGGAGAAAAGGTAGTCGAGGCTTATGGTTTGTTTTTGTTTATTAAAACACTATAACGTGAAAGGAGAGTACGTAACATGGCACTCAAGGAAACCCTGAAGCAAAAAATTGAGGAGTTCCGTCCCCGTACCACCAGGCTTGTGAAAGAGTTTGGGAAAGTGGTTATCGACCAGGTAACAATTGATCAGGCCATTGGCGGTGCCCGTGACATCCGCAGCCTGGTAACCGATATCTCCTACCTCGACCCGCAGGAAGGTATCCGGTTCCGCGGCAAGACCATTCCCGAGACCTTTGAGGCGCTCCCCAAGGCCTCTGGCTCTGATTATCCGACTGTTGAGTCCTTCTGGTACTTCCTCCTTACCGGCGAGGTTCCGACCCAAGCCCAGGTTGACGAGGTGGTTGCCGAGTGGAAGACCCGTCAGGTAGTCCCCCAGTATGTATTTGACGCAATCAGCGCCCTGCCGAAGGAAAGCCACCCGATGGTGATGCTCTCTGTTGGCATTCTCGCCCTGCAGAAGGATTCCAAATTCGCCGGCTTCTACAACTCTGGCAAGTTTAACAAGATGACTGCCTGGGAATACGTTTACGAAGATGCCAGCGATCTCGTTGCCCGTATCCCCATCATCGCCGCGTTCATTTACAACCTAAAGTACAGGGGTGGCAAGCAGAATGCCATAGACCAGACTGCAGACTGCGGCGCCAACTTCGCCCGCATGATCGGTCAGTGCAAGGAGTACGAGGATGTTGCCCGGATGTACTTCATCCTCCACTCCGACCACGAGTCCGGCAACGTGTCGGCCCACACCACCCACCTGGTGCACTCTGCCCTGTCCGACCCCTACTATTCATACTCAGCTGGCCTCAACGGTCTTGCTGGTCCTCTTCATGGTCTTGCCAACCAGGAAGTCCTCGACTGGACCATCAAGTTCCAGGAGAAGTACTGCAAGGATGTGGAGCCGACTAAGGAACTGGTCACCAAGGCCCTCTGGGATACCCTCAATGCCGGCCAGGTCGTCCCGGGCTACGGCCACGCCGTTCTCCGCAAGACCGACCCGCGCTACATGTCGCAACGTGAGTTCTGCCTCAAGACCCCGGGTCTCAAAGATGATCCGCTCTTCAAGCTTGTTGCCATGATCTTTGAGACCGCCCCGGGCGTCCTCATGGAGCACGGCAAGGCAAAGAACCCCTGGCCGAACGTCGATGCCCAGTCCGGTGTCATCCAGTGGTACTATGGCCTCCGTGAGTGGGACTTCTACACCGTCCTCTTCGGTGTAGGCCGCGCTCTCGGTTGCATGGCGAACATCACTTGGGACCGTGGTCTCGGCTACGCCATCGAGCGTCCGAAGTCCGTTACCACCCCGATGCTTGAGAAGTGGGCTGAAGAAGGTGGCCGGAAGTTCTGATACTTCCTGTGTGCGGGAGTCTCCCAAGGACTCCCGCATGTAGCCAGAAGTGCAGAAAAAGGGGAGATGTCTAGACATCTCCCCCTTTTCGTATGTGCGGTTTTCTTGAAGGTGTAATTGCTTAGGAAATTATCTGGGCACTGAATACATAGAGGTCGGCACCTTCTTTCCAGTCATCGGGTTTCAGGCCCGCTTTGAGACATGTTTGCGACAGAAAGGTATCCTTGTCCCAGTTGTATTCGACTGCCACCTGGGGAAGGAGTACGCCGCGGCAGGAGTTTTTCTCTATGTAGATGCCATGGGTTCCCACCTTGATACCTTCTGGTGATGAAATTTTTTCAAGGGGGCCGAGGACGGAGATTTCAATCGAAAATCCTTCAAGATCTGCCGGTTTCATAGGGTAGAACCGAGGATCGCGGGTGGCGGCGGATATGGCCATATCTTGAACGAGTCTGTAGAGCGGCTTGTCTGATACAAAGCTGCCAATACATCCGCGGAGGGTGCCGTTCATCTTGATGGTGACGAAACAACCCAGCTGACCTTGGAGGGAGGGGGCGGTCTCGAGACGATGCGGTAAGTTCCCTTTACGGATGTAATCAATGATTGCTTCTCTGGCAAGAGAGAGAAGCTTCTTCTTCTCTGTGAGGGTTAGATTCTGTGACACATTCTCCCCCCTTCTTGAAGGTTTGTCCATTTCGTACGCTACTAACTTTTCCCGTTGGTGACAAGAGCTAATTCCTGTTATCTGAGAGGAAGCATGGTCAAGCGGGATTGGGCCCTTTGGGGAGAGGAATGGAACAGGGATGCTGGTCAGGAAGAGAGGACGAATACAAAAATGGTGTGTATTTATTTATAATTTATAGCAGCCACTGTTGCTTTTGCGTTATAATATCCTGAAATTGTTGCACGAATACGAAATAATGTGGCGATTAAAAAAATCTTGACATAATTTTCAAAGCCAGTATATTCTCCCTTCGTTGTGTTTATAAACCATGCGCTGTGCGCGAATATGGCAATCAAAAAAAGGAAAAGAGGTGAAACGTCAATGAAAAAACTGCTCTCTCTGACTCTGTGCCTTGCTATGGCTGTAGCTTTTGCTGCTGGCTGCAAGAAAAAAGAAGAAGCTCCGGCTCCGGCTCCTGCTGAGCAAGCTGCTCCGGCTCCGGCTGCTCCGGCTCAAGCTCCGATGTCTTCTGCTAAGGCCCCGGCCCCTGAAGCTGCTCCGGCTGCTCCGGCTGAGCACAAGTAATCAGCTTACTTCTGCAAGTATAGAAAAAGGCCTACAGAACGTGTTCTGTAGGCCTTTTTCTATTTGAGCTTCCGAACCGGATTGACACAGGACCAGTTACGTGGTATCTAGTGAGGTCATTTTATCTCGTATATATACTGGAGGCCATGATGGAAAGAACATTCGCTATTATCAAGCCTGATGCGGTTGAGAGGAATATTGTCGGCAAGGTTCTCGAGAAGATCGAGGCTGCGGGCTTCAGGATTGTGGGCATGAAAAAGATTCAGCTCTCCAAGAAGGAAGCCGAGGGATTCTATTATGTTCACAGTGAGCGTCCCTTCTTTGGCGATCTCTGCTCCTTCATGTCGCGCAGCCCAGTGGTTGTGCTTGCTCTTGAGCGTGAGAACGCCATTGCCAAGTGGCGTGAAGTTATGGGCACCACCAATCCGGCCAACGCCGATGCCGGCACGATTCGCAAGGAATTCGGTCTCAGCATTGAGGAGAACACGGTTCACGGTTCCGATTCACCCGAGTCGGCTGCCTTCGAGATCCCTTACTTTTTCAGCCAGCTTGAACTCCTCTAGGTCATCCCAAGATTGCGAGGAAAAAGCCCTTCCCTTGAAGGGCTTTTTTATATTCAATAAACCATGATGAACGGCAAAATTGATATTAAGAACCTGACCCTTGACGATCTCATTGCATTTCTTGCCGGTAAGGGGAAGGAGCGCTATCGGGCGCGGCAGATATTTAAGTGGCTCTATCAGAAGGACGCCCGGAGTTTTGCCGAGATGACCGATCTGGCCAAGGACCTTCGGCGGGAACTGGAGGAAACAGCGGTCATCAGCGATCTTGAGCCCGAGGCGATGGAAGTATCCCGGGATGGTACGCGGAAGTATCTGTTTCGCCTTGAGGACGGTAACACCGTCGAGTCGGTCCTCATCCCCGAAGAGGACCGCACTACCCTCTGTATTTCGAGCCAGGTCGGTTGTGCCATGGCCTGCGAATTCTGTCTCACCGGCACGTTCCGGCTCACCCGGAACCTGACCGCAGCCGAGATCGTTAACCAGATATGTGCGGTGCGAAGGGACGTACCGGTTCGCAATATCGTCTTCATGGGGATGGGAGAGCCGCTGGCCAACCTTGATAATGTCGTGAAGGCACTCAAGATCATTCTTCACGATGACGGGCTCCAGTTCTCGACCCGACGGGTCACGGTTTCCACATCGGGGCTTGTTCCGGAGATGGAGCGTTTGGGGCGCGAGGTAACGGTCAATCTGGCTGTCTCCCTGAACGCTACCACCGACGAGGTGCGGGACCGGATCATGCCCGTGAACCGGCGTTATCCTCTCCGGTTGCTCCTGGACGCCTGTCGAAGCTATCCCCTGCCGGGGCGCCGGAAGATTACCATCGAGTACGTGATGATCAAGGGGCTCAACGATTCTCTGGAGGATGCCAAGCGGCTGGTGAAGCTCTTGAGCGACATCTCCTCCAAGATAAATCTCATTCCCTTCAACGAGCACGACGGTTGCTCCTTCAAGTCTCCCGATCAGGGAGCAATCGATGTGTTTCACAGCTATCTCTTGAGCAAGCATTTTACGGTCATCACCCGATCAAGCCGCGGCTCCGATATTTCCGCGGCGTGCGGCCAGCTCAAGGGTAAGCTGGACAAGAACGTTTCGGGCATCTAATTTCTGCAGCCTGGGAGGACTATGGCATGAGTGAGCAGGTTATCGGCGTCATTGGAGGAAGCGGTCTCTACGAGATGGATGGGCTGAGCGATGTCCGGAGCGTGGCTGTGGAAACCCCCTTCGGGGCCCCGTCGGACGAGTTCATCACCGGTGTTCTTGACGGGGTGCGGATGGTGTTCCTTCCCCGTCACGGTAAGGGACACCGCCTCCTGCCGTCGGAGGTGAACTACCGGGCTAACATCTACGGGATGAAGAAGCTTGGTGTAACGCGGATCATCTCCGTCTCTGCCGTCGGGAGCATGAAGGAGGAGATCGCGCCGGGGCACATCGTTATCCCCGACCAGTTCATCGACCGCACCAACGCAACCCGGGCCAACACGTTCTTCGGCAACGGCGTGGTGGCCCACGTGCAGTTCGCCGACCCGGTCTGCGCCGATCTCTCCGGCTGGCTGTACGAGGCGGCCTTGGCCGCCGGAGCAACCGTTCACCGGGGAGGGACCTATATCTGCATGGAGGGGCCGGCATTCTCGACCCGGGCCGAGTCGAACCTTTATCGTTCCTTCGGCGTCTCGGTCATCGGCATGACGAACATCCCCGAGGCGAAACTGGCCCGGGAGGCCGAGATCTGCTACGGGGTCATCGCCCTCTCCACCGATTACGACTGCTGGCACGAGTCCCACGACGATGTCTCGGTGGATGCTATCCTGGCAATCATTCGGCAGAACGTCGCCATGTCAAAGTCCATCATCGGCCACGCCGTGAAGCGGATCTCCGCCGAGCGGGCGTGCCCCTGCGCCTCGGCCCTCACCTACGCCATCATCACCGACCGCAGCGCCATTCCCGCCGAGGCCAGGGAGCGGCTCGACCTGATCATCGGCAAGTATCTGTAATACAAGACAAGGAGATTGTTATGGGCATACTCGTCGTCGGTTCCGTGGCATTTGATTCGGTGGAGACCCCCTTTGGCAGGGTGGAGAACGTTCTCGGCGGCTCGGCAACTTATTTCTCGACGTCGGCGAGCTTTTTCACCGATGTGAGCCTTGTGGCGGTGGTGGGAGAGGACTTCCCCCAGGAGCACGTGGAGTTCCTCAATTCCCGCAATATCGATCTGCGCGGTCTTGCCCGGGAAGGGGGAAAGACCTTCCACTGGAAGGGGAAGTACGGCTACGATCTGAATGAGGCCCAGACCCTGGAAACCCACCTGAACGTGTTCGAGAGCTTCAAGCCGCAGATTCCGGCCGCGTACCGTGATGCCGAATTCCTCTTCCTGGCCAACATCGATCCGGAACTCCAGATGGAGGTTCTCAGCCAGGTGGAGAAGCCGCGGGTCATCGCCTGCGACACCATGAACTTCTGGATCTCCTCCAAGCCCGAGGCCCTCAAGGCGGTCATCGCCAAGGTGGATATCTTCATCATTAACGAAGGTGAGGCCCGGCAGTTTACCCAGGAAGCCAACCTCACCAAGGCGGCCCGGAAGATTCTCGCCATGGGGGTAAAAACCCTGGTCATCAAGCGGGGCGAGTACGGCGTCCTCATGTTCACCGATCATTCGGTCTTTGCCGCTCCGGCCTTTCCCCTTGAGGACGTGTTTGATCCGACCGGGGCCGGCGACACCTTTGCCGGCGGTTTTATGGGGTATCTGGCCAATACGGGTGACACCTCCGAGACGGGAATCCGTCAGGCCATCATCTTCGGGAGTGTCATGGCGTCGTTCAATGTGGAGGATTTCAGCCTCAATCGCCTGAAGCGGCTCGAGTATCGGGAGATCGAGGACCGCTACCGCAGTTTCAAGGCCCTGACCCACTTCGAAGGGCTTGCTGGAGGGTAGGGAGCGCGGCGCCCTGCGTTGACAACACAAGGCAAATCTGTTACGGTTCACGGGGCGTGAACAGGCTTTCTGAGCCGGTTTTCGCTCCTCACAGACAGCTCTGCTTTCAATTTCCCGGCTTGAGGTGATAACGTGAAACGTCTACTTGTGCTGATCGTCATGGCGCTCTTTTCCCTCACAGCCTGTGCCGTAACCGACGCCTCCCGGAAGCAAGCATCCTATCACTTTCAAATGGGTCTTTCCTATCTAGGGGAAAACGATGCGACCCGTGCCCTTATCGAACTCGCTGAAGCGGAGAAGCTAACCCCCGATGATCCCGCCCTCCTGAACAGCCTCGGCCTCGCCTATTTCTACAAAAAACGGTACGATCTCGCCGAACTCAAGTATCGTAGGGCTATCGAGCTGAAGCCCGATTATTCCGAGGCCAGGAACAACCTGGGGGTGAACTACCTGGAGATGCAGCGGTGGGATGATGCCGTGGCCCAGTTCACGTTGGTTCTGGCCGATCTGTTCTTCATCAACCATGAGGACGCCCGGATTAACCTCGGTCTCGCCTATCTGGGCAAGGGCGATTATCCGAAGTCACTCGACATTCTGCGTCAGGCGGTTGCAACCTCTCCCCAGAACATTGTCGCCCGGGTTGGCCTCGGCCGGGTATACTTTGCCATGGACCGCAACGATCTGGCGATTCAGGAATTCACCAAGGCCGTTGAGCTTAACAAGAATTATCAGAACGGATACTACTATCTTGCCCTTGCCCATCTGAAGGGTAAAGACTATGTGTCTGCAGCCGATGCGTTCCGCGAGGCGATCCGGATAGCACCCGATTCGGAGAAGGGGCGTCTTTCCCGGGAATATCTGGAATCAATGCGCTGAGAGGTTCACTTGTCTGACGCGCTCACCCCCGGAAAAGGGGGAACATCCATCGGTATCCTGCTGCGAGAGACCCGCGAGTCCCGTGGGGAGTCGCGGGAGGACGCCGCCCGCGTCACCCGCATCGGCAAGAATTATCTTGCCGCCCTCGAAGAGGAATCCTTTGACAAGCTTCCGAGTCCCGCCTATGTAAAGGGGTTTCTGCGGGTGTACGGAAAGCACCTGGGACTCTCTCCGGATGACTTGGTCGCCAGGTACGAGGAACAACTGGTTCCTGCACCTGCCACGGAGCAGGAGGAGGACGAGGGAGGGGCGCCGCCTGTTGCCCGCGTAGCGATCCCCCCCATCCGTAACCGCTGGATGATTCCCCTGGTTCTCCTTGCCCTGGTGCTCGTCACCGCTACGATTATTCCTCAGAGAGAGCCCGCACCGGTGCGGCCTGTGCCCGAGCCGGTTCCCGCCAAGGTGCTTCTTGCCCCGCCACCTGTTCAGTCACCCTTATCCTCGGTTGCAGCGGCTCCGCTGTCAAAGCTGCAGGAGGCACCGGCGGAATCCGCTGAGGCAACTTCCCCGGAAGCGGCCGCTCCTTCAGCCAAGCCGGGTGGGATGGTTCTCAAGCTCAAGGTGAACCAGGATTGCTGGCTGGATATAACCATCGACGGCGCCGTCTCCCAGCAGTACGACCTGAAGGCCGGCGACCTGATAGAATGGAAGGGGGAGCGGTTCTTTTCGCTTGATCTCGGCAATGCCGGCGGGGTGGAGGCCGAATTCAACGGCAAGGTGCTTCCATCGTTCGGAGAGGCAGGCAAAACTGCCCATGTGACACTTCCTGCAGAATATACTGAGGAGCAGTAGCCTCGGCAAAACTACGGCACACTGGAGATTATTTCAAGGAGAGGGTTTTTCATGCATATGGTACGCTGCAGAAAGTGCGGAAGAGTAATGAAGAGTGAACGGATCGATCCCTACAGGGTGAAGCTGTCCTGTGTCTGCGGCTTTTCCGATTTCCGGGCCGTTCCCGACAAGGCCAAAACGGTGAATCCCTTCTACCAGAAGGCGAGTTTGACCCCCTTTGTCGAGAGTGAAAAGGGGAAGATGGTTCTGACCATGCAGCGGGCCAACCGGGAACATCTGGAGATTATCTCCCTGGAAGAGATCAGCATGCTCGTCTCCTCCGACTTCAACCTGCCGGAAGTTCTCCAAAACGTGACGAAAAAGGTGGCCGGGCAGCTTAAGGTGAGCGTCTGCAGCATCTACCTCCGGGAGGGGGACGACCTCGTGCTGGCCGCCACCCATGGCTTCGACCCCGCCTTCATTGGCAAGATCCGGCTCAGGATCGGCGAGGGGATCACCGGCACCGTTGCCAAGGAGGGGAGCCACATATCCCTTACCCATGCCTCTCGCGATTCCCGTTACAAGCATTTCTCCGAGCTCCAGGAAGAAAAATACAACTCCATGCTCTCCTTTCCCATCAGCGACAAGAATGAGGTGTATGGAGTCATCAATCTCAATACCACCTCCATCAAGTCGTTCCAGGAGGATGAGATCTACTTTGTCTCCATTATTGCCAACCTGATCCTTACAGCCATTAAGCTTCGGCAGCAGGTGGCCACGGGAAAAAAAGCGCTGTGACCGTCTGCTTGACAGGGGGGGACACCATGCTAGACTCAGATTCATCGTACCACGCGCCAGAAGCGGAGTTTATCATTGGCAGAGCAGGCAAAAAAACGGATACTGGTTGTTGACGACGAAGAGAATGCCCGGATAGGTCTGTCGAAACTTCTCGAACGGGAGGGATTCGAAGTCGAAAGCGTTTCGAATGGCTATGAAGCCCTTAACTATCTGAACCAGCGGCAGGTGAACGTTATTGTCACCGATATCAATATGCCGGAGATGAACGGCATCACCTTCCTCAAGGAACTCAACAAGAATTTCCCCGCGAGCAACGTCATCATGATTACTGCCTATGGCGGTGTTGAGTCGTATATCGAGGCCATGAACCTGGGGGCCTTTGAGTATATCAACAAGCCCATCAAGATCGACGAGCTGAAGTCGATCCTGAAGAAGATTTTCAAGGAGAAGGAACACCGCCACTGATCTTGTCCACTCAAGCCAGATTCCTCCAGGGGGTAGAGCAATGAAAACCTTTTCCACCATTGTCTTTCCGACCGACTTTTCCGAAAACTCGGAGTACGCCTTTGACCATGCCCTGACCCTCGCCCGGCAATTCAACGCGCGGCTTGTCGTCGTGCATGTCATCAACGAACCAGTGGATCTGCGTGGTTTCTACGTCCCCCATGTCTCCTTTGAGAAGCTCGAAGAAGAGATCGTTGCGGCGGCCGAGAAGGTGATGGAAAAGTTCTGCAGGACCAAGCTCAAGGACTACGCCAACTTCACCAGCAGCATCGTGTCGGGCATCCCCTACGACGAGATTCTCAAGAAGGCTGATGAGGAGAATGCCTCCCTTGTCGTGATGGGAACCCACGGCCGCCGGGGGATTGACCACTTCCTTTTCGGGAGCACGGCAGAACGGGTGGTAAGAAACGCCAAGTGTCCGGTGATGACGGTCCGCCCCCCCGAAGAGTAGTAATGTGGGCTCTGTTTCATGCAGGGCGGACGAAGGGCAGCTTTGGCTGCCCTTTGTTTTTATTCTGACAGGAAGAGATTTGCCACTCCATGACTACGGTAACTAACGCCTCTAAGGGTACCATTCTCATCATCGACGATGAGAAGGTAATCCTTGACCTCACCTCCATAGTCCTCAGTAACCGTGGTTACACGGTCTACACCGCTCCGGACGCCATGGTCGGCCTGGAAGAGTTGGAGGAGCATCATCCAAGCCTGGTGCTCCTCGACTACATGATGCCGGTCATGGACGGTTTTACGGCCCTCAAGCAGATCCGGCAGCGATTCCCCGATACCTATGTCATCATGTTCACCGGCAAGGGAAACGAGGAGATCGCCGTAGAACTCATGAAGGCCGGCGCCTCCGATTACATCCTCAAGCCCTTCAATAACCAGGATCTGGTGGAACGGATCGAGAGCGTCCTGCGGATCAGGGCGGTGGAGATCAGGAACCGCGAGCTGATGGAGGAGCGGGACAAGCTTCTGGCCGAGATTGCAGAGTGGAACCGTGAGTTGGAGGAACGGGTGCGGGAGAAGACCGAGGCACTCCAGAAAGCCCAGGCGGAAATCGTCCAGTCGGAGAAGCTCGCTTCGCTGGGGTATCTTTCGGCCGGCATGGCCCATGAGATCAGAAATCCCCTCAACTCCATCAATCTCTTTGCCCAGCTCCTGAAAAGCGGCTGCGAAGAACCGGAGAAGCTTGACTATATCGACAAGATCCTCAAGGAGGTGGACCGGATCGACGACATCATGCGCAAGCTCCTCGATGCGTCCAAGCGCCCCCGCTTCCAGTTGAGCGAGGTGCGGCTCGACCGGGTCATCGATGCCACCCTGGAGGTGTTCAGACCCCAGACCACCCTCTACGGCATCGAGGTGGTGAGGGCCTTCCGTCGTGTCCCTCCCCCCTTTCAGGCAGACCCCTCCGAGATCGAGCAGATCTTCACCAACCTTTTCCTGAACGCCATCCACGAGATGCAGGAAGGCGGGACCCTTGCCGTCCTGCTCGACCATGACGACCGGGAGGTCATCATCCGGATCTCCGACACCGGCAGGGGAATGCCGCCGGATAATGTGAAGAAAATCTTCGATCCCTTCTTCACCACCAAGACCAGCGGTAGCGGCCTCGGCCTTGCGGTGGTGCTCCGCATCGTCAAGACCTATCAGGGGAAGATCACCGTGGAGAAGAGCGACGAAACCGGCACCACCTTTGCCATCAGGCTCCCCCTTCTCCCTTCCTGACCCTGCCCCCTTTCTCCTTTTCTTTTCCACCCCGATTTTGTATGATGGCGCCCTGTTTTTCAGGGCTTTTGACGAATTAATACGATGCCGATTCTGATACGAAACATTGTCCTCGCCCCCGGAGAGGGGGACGACGTTCTGGGTACGCGGGTTGCCGAGCGCTTCGGGGTGCCGGAGCGGGATATCCAGTCGTTGCATCTGGTCCGCAAGAGCATCGACGCCCGACGCAAGCCCCGCGTAATCATCGTCTGCACCGTCCAGTGCCGGCTGCTCGATGAGGCGGGGTTCCTCGTGCGGCATGGCCATGATCCTGACGTGAAGGCCGTGAAAGAGGAGCCGCAGCCGGTCTTCCCGCGGCTTGCCGGGGGAGGGCGGATCGTCATTGTCGGCATGGGGCCGGCGGGGCTTTTTGCGGCCCTTCGGCTCGCCGAGTACGGCCTTGCCCCCACCATCCTGGAGCGGGGACGGCCGGTGGAGGAGCGGACCCGGGACGTGCAGGCCTTCTGGAGCCTGGGCCAGCTCGATACGGAGAGCAACGTCCAGTTCGGCGAGGGGGGGGCCGGCACCTTCTCCGACGGGAAGCTTACCACCCGGGTGAACGACTCCCGGATCGGCTACGTCCTCCAAAAGTTCGTAGACTTCGGCGCGTCGCCGGAGATCCTGCATCTGGCCAAGCCCCACGTGGGGACCGATCAGCTGCGGCGGGTGGTGGCGGGCATCAGGCAGGGGCTCCTGGCCGCCGGGTGTGACATCCGTTTCCGGAGCAGGGTGACCGACATCGTCTCCCGGGAAGGGCGGGTCGGCGCGGTGATCGTGAACGGCACCGACGAGATTGCCGCCGATGCTCTCGTTCTCGCGCCTGGCCACAGTGCCCGCGATACTTACGAAATGCTTGCCCGCCGGGGAGTTCACCTCCAGGCGAAGCCCTTTGCCATGGGGGTGCGGGTGGAGCATCCCCAGAAGCTCATCAACGGGATCCAGTACGGCAAGGGGCATCACCCGGCCCTGACCCCGGCGGACTATGCCTTGGCCCATAACGACCGGCGCACCGGCCGCTCGGCGTACTCATTCTGCATGTGCCCCGGCGGCGTGGTCGTGGCGGGAAGCTCCGAAGAGGGGGGCGTCGTCACCAACGGCATGAGCGCCCACCTGCGCAATACCCCCTTTGCCAACAGCGCCCTGGTGGTCACCGTGGGGCCCGATGACTTCGGCTCCACCTCTCCCCTGGCAGGGGTAGAGTTCCAGCGGCATTGGGAGCAGCGGGCCTTTGAGGCCGGTGGCGGAGGATACCGTGCCCCGGCCCAGAATCTCCTCTCCTTCCTTGGCATGAAGGGGGGGAAGGGGGTATCCTCCACGTACCGCCCCGGGGTAACGGAAACCGACCTCTCCCGGGTCCTTCCCGCTGCCGTGACCGGGACCCTGCGGGAGGCACTGCCAACCTTCGACCGGAGGATGCGGGGCTTTGTCACTGCCGAGGCGACCCTCACCGGCGTTGAGACCCGGACCTCGGCGCCGGTGCGGATCGTGCGGGGAGAGAACTGCCAGTCGGTGAGCCTGCAAGGGCTCTATCCCACGGGTGAAGGAGCCGGCTACGCCGGGGGAATCATGAGCGCCGCCTTGGACGGCATCCGGGTGGCCGACATCATTGCAGGGAAGATAACCGCCGAGACAAGGAGCGCGATTTGAACAAAGTGTACGTGAGCAGCATCAAGGACCGGGACCAGCTGGAGTCGGTCTTTCTCGTAAAAGACAAGATCATGGCCATGGCCAAGAACGGCAAGCCGTACATGACGCTGAAGCTCATGGACAAGACCGGCGAGATCGAGGGGCGGGTCTGGGACAACGTGGACGAACTCTCCGCCATCTTCGACCGGGACGACTTCATTGCCATCCGTTGCAAGGCCAGCGTCTACCTGGGGAAGATGCAGCTCATCATCTCCGAGCTGGTGCGGGTGCCAGACGATCGGGTGCAGCTGGCCGACTTTCTTCCCGAATCGGACCGCCCTGTGGCCGAGATGGAGCAAGAGCTTGCCCTGTTGCTGTCGAGCTTCACCGATCCGCACCTGAAATCCCTCATGGATGCTTTTTTCGGTGATGCCGAGCTCATGGCCCTCTACCGGATCGCGCCGGCGGCCAAGGGGATGCACCACGTCTACCTGGGGGGGCTCCTGGAGCATTCCCTGGCGGTGGCACGCCTCGTGGACACCATCATCCCCCTCTACGGGGGGCTCAACCGCGACCTCCTCGTGGCCGGCGCGCTCCTCCACGACGTGGGGAAGGTGCGGGAGATGACCTACCAGCGCTCCTTCGACTACACCGACGAGGGGAAGCTCCTGGGGCACATCACCATCGGCGTTGAGATGGTGCAGGAGCGGATCGCCGCCATCCCCGGTTTCCCCACGGAGCTGGCCATGCTCCTCAAGCACATGCTCCTCTCCCACCACGGCCAGTACGAGTACGGCTCACCCAAGCGCCCCAAGACCGTAGAGGCCACGATCCTCAACTACCTTGACGACCTGGACTCCAAGATCAACGGCATCCGGACCCACATCCGGAAGGAAGCCGAGAGTCAGAGTCGCTGGAGTTCCTACCACCGCCTCTACGACCGCTACTTTTACAAGGAGAATTACAGCAACGGGGAAGAGTACGACGAGGCAGCCGAGGCTGAAGCCGAAGGAGCCGCCCCCGAGCCGCCGGCCCAGCAACCGGCAACGGCGCCTGAGTCGCCGGCGGCACCAGCACCGCACCCCCGGCGGGAGGAGCAGAAGAAAAAAGGGTTCCACAACAACCCCTTCGAGCAGCTCCAGGGGAAGAATCTCGATCTGTTCAACCAATAGCAATAGTTGCAGCAAAAGCATTTGAAACACAGAGCAACTGAGCAACTGAGTAAAATTCGAGAGACGAATTCCTTTAATACCGTTTTTGAAACAAGTTTTCTAAAGTCAGGTCCAAAATGGGTTGATGTATTGATTTCTCTGTTGCTCTGTTGCTCTGTGTTATTCCAATTACTGATTTGCGTGCGGGAGATACACTATGATCTTCGACATCGTTGTCGTCGGCCCCCTGGGGGTCAACTGTTTCATCCTCGGCTGCGAGGAGACCAAAGAAGGGGTGGTGGTGGACCCCGGCGCCGATGCGGGCCGCATCCTCGACCGGGTCCGGGCTCTCGGCCTCACCATCCGTACGGTCATCAACACCCACGGCCACTTCGACCATATAGGGGGGAACAAGGCGGTCCTGGAGGCCACCGGTGGCCGGCTCATGATCCATCGGGATGACGTCCACTTCCTCTCCCGGGCCGCGGACGTGGCGGCCAACTACGGACTTTCCACCGAGAACTCCCCCCAGCCGGACGAGCTTCTTGAGGACGGGATGACAATCACCTTCGGCAAATGCGCCATGAAGGTCTTCCACACGCCGGGTCACACGCCGGGGGGATGCTGTCTCTACCTGGAAGGGGAGGGTAAGGTCATCACCGGGGACACTCTCTTTGCCGAGTCGGTGGGACGGACCGATTTCCCCGGCTCCTCCCACGAGGCCCTCATAACCTCCATCCGCACGAAGCTCCTCCCCCTCCCCGACGAGACCCAGGTCTTCCCGGGGCACGGCGAGTCGAGCTCCATCGGGCGGGAGAAGCTGTACAATCCGTACCTGAACGGGTAGGAGACCATCCATGCTCAACGGCAAGCAGATCATCCTCGGCGTTACCGGCGGCATCGCCGTCTACAAGGCGGTGGAGCTCGTGCGGCTCCTGACCAAGGCGGGGGCCGACGTCCACGTCATCATGACCCGTTCGGCCACGGAATTCGTGGGGCCCCTCACCTTCCAGACCCTCACCGCGAACCCGGTTCACACGGAGATTTTCAACCTGATCGCCGAGCGGGAGATCGGCCATATCGCCCTGGCCGACCGGGCCGATCTCTTCATCATCGCCCCGGCCACGGCCAACGTCATCGGCAAGATCGCGGGCGGCATCGCCGATGACATGCTCACCACCACCGTCATGGCCACCAGGGCGCCGGTCCTCATTGCCCCGGCCATGAACGTGAACATGTGCACCAATCCCATCTACCGTGAAAACGAGGAGAAGCTCCGTCGCCACGGCTACCGCTTCGTGGCTCCGGTCAAGGGGATGCTCGCCTGCGGCTGGGAGGGGGAGGGTAAGCTCCAGGACCCGGCCATCATCATGGAGGAGGCGGTCTGCGCCCTCACGCGGCAGGACCTGGCTGGTGAGCGGGTTCTCGTGACCGCCGGCCCGACCCTTGAGGAGATCGACCCGGTCCGCTTCATCAGCAACCACTCGTCGGGAAAGATGGGATATGCCATTGCCCGGGCCGCCCGGCGCCGCGGGGCCGAGGTGGTTCTCGTGGCCGGACCCACCTGCCTCGACGACCCCTGGGGGATCGAGACGGTCCATGTCTGCTCCGCCGCCGAGATGCGCGACGCGGTCATGGAGCGGGTCGCGGCGAGCACCGTCATCGTCAAGGCGGCGGCCGTGGCCGACTACTGCCCAAAGAGTCGGGCCGCGGGGAAGATCAAGAAGTCAGCCGATGCCATGGTGCTGGAGCTGGAGAAAAACCCCGACATCCTGGCGGAAGTGGGGCGGGTGAAGGGGGATCGGGTTCTGGTGGGATTTGCCGCCGAAACCAACGATTTGGTGGAGAATGCCCGGAAGAAGCTGACCGGCAAGAACCTGGACCTGGTGGTGGCCAACGACATCGGCCAGCCAGGGGCCGGTTTCAACGTGGATACCAACATCGCCAAGCTCCTCCACCGGGATGGCCATGTCGAGGAACTCCCCCTCATGGGGAAGGATGAGATGGCGACGATTATCCTCGACCGGGCGGCCGGGCTGCGGAAGCAGGGAATGCGGGGGGAGGAGTAGGGGCTATCCCCTGGACATGATCTGGAGGAGCTTGTCCGGCTCACAGATGGCTTCCCGAAGTCGGATTCGCATAGAGTCCACCTGGGCGACGGCATCCTCCTTGGTGATCTTGCCGGCGTTGTAGAGGAGCCGGAGGTTCTTCCTGACCGCCTCGGCGGTGGCCAGTGCCCGCTCCCCCGTGGGATCGGCCTGGAAGTAGCGGGACTCCTCCAGCCGGTTCAGGAAATCGAACACCGCCTCCTCGGCCAGGTCCAGGTACTCGCTCCGATCGTCCTCCTCCAGGGTGTACCGGGAGGTGTCGGAGAGGGTCTTGAGCACCTGCTGCCACTTTTCCAGGCGGCTCACCAGGAGGATGGAGTTGAAGATCCGCTTGTTGGTGCCGAAGGAGAAGAGGGTGTCCGAGAGGACGTTCCGCAAAAGCGCGTCGTTGGCCTTGTAGTTCTCCGTGGCGACCTTCTTCCCCGTCTCCCATATCTCCTGGTCCACATAGGTCTCCAGACGCATCTCCCAGTAGGCGTGCTTCAGGGTGAGGGTTGAGAAACTCTCCATGGTCTTGGCGGGGACGTAGTAGTTGTGGGCCACGGTATCGGCGGCCAGGTGCGCGAGGTAGCCGTAGGCGCAGGCCTTCTGGGGCGGGTTCCAGGCGTACTCCAGGACCTTCATCCCGATCCGCCAGCGGTGGCAGTGCTGGAGGTAGTGGGTGAACTTCTTGCCCAGGGTGATGTCCGCCGCGATGCAGCCGTAGAGGAAATCGTGGGGGAAGGCGCCGACGACGGCCGCTACGGCGGGGCTCACGGCCTGGAGGTTGTTGATGACGGCAGTGCCGAGCTGGAGGTGGATGCCGGCACCCCAGGCAAAGGCATTGGCGGGTACGAAGAGGATGATGAGCAGAAATATCGGCAGGATAGGCATGGGAATCATGGTATGAAACCGTCGGAAAAATGTAAAGGAATTTGCCACCATGGGCGTTGACGGGGAGACGATCGCTTCCCTCAGGCGCTACCTGGAGGAGCTGAAGGAGACCGGCGTGGACGAGATTCCCCGGGCCGCGGCGTCGCGGGAAGAGCAACCGGTACCGCCGCCGGAGGCTGTCGCTCCCGCTTCAGTTCCTGCTTCGTCAGCGCCCGTTGCCGAGCCGCAAGCGGCGACCGCCGGCGAGACCCTGGACGATATCCGCCGCGATCTCGGGGAGTGCGTCCGCTGCCAGTTGGGAAAACAGCGCACGAACCTCGTCTTCGGGGTCGGCAATCCCCGGGCCCGTCTCGTCTTCATCGGCGAGGCCCCGGGCAGGGACGAGGACCTCAAGGGGGAGCCCTTCGTGGGGGAGGCGGGGCAGCTCCTCACGAAGATCATCCAGGCAATGGGGTTTGCGCGGGACGAGGTCTACATCTGCAACGTGCTCAAGTGCCGCCCGCCGGGGAACCGCAACCCCCACCACGACGAGATCGTCCAGTGCGCCCCCTTCATGCTCCGGCAGGTGCGGGCCATCGGTCCCGAGGCCGTGGTGGCGCTGGGTACCTTTGCGGCCCAGACCCTCCTGGCCACCAAGGAGCCGATCTCCGCCCTCCGGGGGCGGTTCCACGACTACCACGGCATTCCCCTCATGCCCACGTTCCATCCGGCGTTCCTCGTGCGCTACCCCGAACGCAAGCGGGAGGTGTGGGATGACATGAAGCAGGTCATGGCGCTCTTGGGGAAGAAAATGCCGGCCAAGAAGGGATAGGAACAGGAACGATGGCAAAAGGGTATCAGGCCAACAGGGAGCGGCAGGAGCAGGTAGGCGCGCTGGGGAAGGCCCTGGCCAAACGGGCGGGGTTTGCCTGCGAGTGGTGCGAGGGGAAGGAAGACCTTCGCCCCTGGGACTACCGCCCGGATGAAGAGCCGTCAGAGGAGACCCTGGCCCTTCTCTGCGGCCGCTGCCGCGAGATGGCCGACGGGCGCCGGGGAGACCTCCACGAACTGCGTGAGATCCGCAATGCTCTCTGGAGTCCGGTCCCTGCCGTGGCCGAGGGGGTTGCCCGGGTGCTGGCAAAGAGCAAGGAAGCCTGGGTCCGGGAGGCCATCGAGGAGAGCTTCATCGACGAGGCCGTGAAGGCCCAACTGCTCAAGTAAGGCCCTAACGGAGAGAGGAAAGACCATGTACGAGCATCTCTACGACGAACCCATGGGAGAGGATGTGGCGCTCCCCTTCGAGCTTCCCGAGTGGATCGCCTGTGCCCCCTTCGAGGAATACCTGGGGATGACTATCGAGGAGGCCGAGGGGGGGAAGGCGCGCCTCACCATGCCGTTCCAGGTGAAACACGCCCAGGGAAAGGGGCTCATGCACGGCGGCGCCGTCACCGCCCTGGCCGATACGGCAGTGGCCATGGCCATCAAGAGCATGCTCCACGAAGGGAGCCACTTCGTGACCACCGAGCTCAATCTGAAATTCCATGCCCCCATCCACGGGGGAACGGTCACGGCCAGGGCCGAGGCCATCAGGGAAGACGAGCGGACCATCAGGGGGGTGGCGGAGGTCTTTGACGAAAAAGGGGTGAAGACTGCCACGTTTACCTCGGTCTTTCGGATCAAACGTAAGTGATCTGTATTCCCCTCCTGGTTGCCACGGCGGGATGACTAAACAAGGTACTGTTTTTGCAGCGTCTTTGAAATCAGATCAAAGACGAGGTGGTACCCATGGTTACCCGCTGGCTCGCCCCATTTTCCCCTCCAGTTTCCGTATTTCCCTCTCTTTTGCTCAATCAACCGATAACCTTCCCGAACAGTGCCGGCCCGCTCCGTCCAACTCTTCAGCCTCCCTGTGCATCATCCCGTTTATCCAACTCCGTTCTGACAGATCAAGTCAAAAATTCCTCAGCTACCAACGGCGCTTATGTGGATGGGACGCGCTCCATGGATGTGGGGTTCCCGCAATAACTGCAAAGGAGGAGGTATGGTTAAGAAAATTTTCAAGCTGGTTCTGGCTGTTATTGCTGTGACGTTTCTAGTCGGCGTGGCAGACGGCTACCGGACCAAGAAGAAACTGGTTGGCTACTGCCGCGAGACGGTTGCCGGCACTTCGCTGGTTGCCGCGAAAGAGAAGGCGCTGCAAAGCGGTTTCCGGTTTTTTGACAGCACTTCCCCCACCAAGGCCCTGGTCACAGCCAGCGGTGTCATGGGGCGGTATGTCTGTGAGATCGAGCATGATGGGGAACGGGTCGTGAAGGCAACATTACTCTTCAAGGATTAGGGCCGGAAGCACTGATCGATGGACAAAACCGTAGAATCCGGTCAAGAAAAAATTGCGCGGACCGAAAAGAAATACAGGATCATATGACCTGGCCGACGGAAAATTATGAACAGCATGTGGGGGGTGAGACGATGAACAAAAAGATTGCCCGTATCGGGAAAAAGGCGGGGCTTGGAGAAGGCGAGATCAGGAGCTTCGTCAGGATCGGCATGTCGGGGCTTATGGCATTGATCATTTCCGCCTTTACTGGTTCGGCCCAGGCTGATGCCACGGTTCCTCTTCAAGATCACGTAAAATCCCAGGCCAAGGAGCCGCTGCCGGAGAAGTGCCGCCTCAAGCCGGACGGCGGTCCCTGCAAGGCCCTGTTCTGGGAATACTATTTCGACCCGAAGACCAACGAGTGCAAGGAGTTCGTCTACGGGGGATGCGAAGGTGTGGTTCCCTTCGATACCAGGGAGGAGTGCGCACAGGAGTGCCTCGCCCAGCAGGCGGAGCCGGTGATTCCCGATGACGACTGTGGCGGTCCCTTCCCCGGTTATCCCTGCGGCACCAAGTACTACACCGTGAGCGTCCGGGATTTCCGGCGCCTCTCCTGATGACAGGGCGGCTCGTGAGCGGCGCCTGCACTCTAGAATGCGCGGTCTGGGAGTTTACCCTGGCCTGTAACCTGAATTGCATCCACTGCGGGTCGAGCGCGGGGAGCAGGAGGACCGACGAGCTGACGACCGACGAGGCCGTGGCCCTGTGCCATGATCTGAAACGGGCCGGCTGCCTCGGCGTTGCCCTCATGGGGGGCGAACCGCTCCTGAGGAAGGATTTCTGGCAGATCGCCGGCCTCATCAGGAAGCTCGACATGGAGCTCTCCGTCATAACCAACGGGACGATCCATGACCCCGAGACGTTCGCGCGGCTCAGGGAACTGGACCCCCGCGCCGTTGCCGTGAGCCTTGACGCGGCAACCCCCGCCATCCACGACCATATCCGGGGGCGGAGCGGCGCCTTCCGGGAAACCTGGGATTTCATCCGGGCGGCAGGGGAGGCGGGACTGCCGGTGAGCGTCATCACCACGGTCCACAGGATGAACCTGACGGAACTTACGGCACTGCGGGAGCAGTTGCTGAGGAAAAACATCGCGTGGCAGATCCAGGTGGCCGGGGCCGAGGGAAAGAGATTCCCCCGGGAACTGCTCCTGGACGAGGAAGAGTTCTATTCCGTGGGGCTCTTCATCGCCTCCACCCGAAAAACGTACCCGATCCACGCGATGCCGGTCATCGGCGCCCATGACATGGGCTACCACTCCCTGATGCTGGACAGCATCTCGTTGACCGGTGAGTGGACGGGGTGCCAGGCCGGGGTGTCGGTCATCGGCATCCAGAGCAACGGCAACATCAAGGGGTGTCTCTCCATGGACGACAGCACCATTGCCGGCAATGTGCGGGAGACGTCGGTCCGCGATCTCTGGCGGAGCGCCGGGGCTTTCCCCTATTCGCGCGGCTTTACCGCCGATGACGCCGGGGAGAACTGCCGCGGCTGCCCGCACCTGGCCACGTGCAAGGGGGGATGCAACGAGATGTCCCTCATGAAGACCGGGGGATTCCACAACGATCCCTACTGCTTCCACCGGATCGAGATGCGGATTTTCGAGAAGGAGCTGCGCAACCCCTGGTACCGGCTCCTGCTGAAGGCGCGCGGGAGGCTCGCGGCCCTCGGCGCCCGGGGGAATGAAAAAAGGCTGAGCGACTCGTTTCTCGGTCATCGATAGACCATGAAACTGAACATCGGCTGCGGCCATACCTACCTGAAAGGGCACCTGAACATCGACGTCAGCGGCGATTCTGTCGCCGACGCCATCATGGAGGCCCATGACCTGTGCCTGGACACAGCCTCCGTTGACGAGATCGTGGCGTCGCAGCTTATGGAACACCTCGGGTTTTTCAAGGGGAAGTACTTCCTTGCCGAGTGTTTCCGGGTGCTGCGGCCGAGTGGGACGCTCCGCCTTGAAACGCCCCATCTGGAGCGCTCCTTCGAGATTTTCCTGGCCGGAGACCGGACAGCCCGGGAGGACGCCCTGACATGGCTCTACGGCGCCGAAACTGCCGGCATGCAGCACCGGTTCTGCTTCCCCCTGGAACTGCTGCGGGAGCTGGTTGCCGAGGCCGGGTTCGCCCTCATGCACCATGAATCCTTCCTCTATCAGGATAACCGGCCCTCCCTGCGGCTGATCCTGCGAAAGCCGGCCGACCGGAAACAGCACGAGTTCATGGCCGAACTGAGGAAGCGGCTCGTGATGCAGGAAATTCCCGCCTTCGAAGACGAACTTGTCATGGCCGGGCAGGAGGAGCTGCTGACGCGCCTTGCCGATGCCTTCCGGCGGGACGCCGCCGAGACCATGGGGCTTACCGTGTACAGCGCGGAGATCGTCCGTGAGTATTTCACCCTCAAGGGGAAGAGTGATGCCAATGCCGGAAAATGCCGCGCCGTTGCCGCCCGTCTGGCAGAGAGCCGGTTCCAGGGGGCTCTCCTGGCCATGCTGAAGGCCCGGCCCGAGGGGGCCGGCCGGCAGGGGGCCGCCTATCGGGGAACCCTCCGGGACGGCATTGCCATCATTTCGGCCGTGCTTGCCGGTAAAACCGTGGAGTTGCCGAGGGGCGAGGGGAGGCCGGTGACGGTGTTCTCCGAACCGCTCCTGAAGTCCCTGGCGGACAAGGTGTTCGCCAGGGGGCTCAAGCAGTTCCATCTGGGGGAGTACCGGGAGGCCCTTGACAGCTTCGGGGAATCCTCCCGCATCTTCCGGGACAACCCCTTTGTCTACTGGAACAGTGCGCGGATCCACGGCCTGCACCGTAATGCCGATGCGGTGCGGCTTAATTACGAAATGGCTCTGGCGGCCCTCGACGCCTCCCCCAGCGAGGTGAAGCGCGCGCACCGGCAGGCGCTGATGGCTGAAATGAATGGCATCCCCCCACGGGAACCTGTCGCCGTCATGGGAAAGGAAGGATCAGCATGACTATACGGATGAATGGCCCCCTTCTGCTCGCAACGCTGCTCATGGCGGCCCCGGCCTTTGCCCTGACCATGCTGCCGCCGCCGGACATGGACCACACCCCCCTCCACGCGGCCGCCAAGGAATGCGATCTGGCATCGGCGCGCACATGGGCCGCCAATCCCGCGTATCGCGACCGGAAAGACCGCAACGACAGTACTCCCCTGTCGCTGGCCGCCGAAAACGGTTGTCTGGAGGTGGTCCGGCTGCTGGTGGAAAGCGGCGCGAAGGTTGACGCGAAAGGGGCGTTTGAGCAAACCCCCCTGCTCCATGCCGCCGAGCAGGGACACGCGAAGGTCGTCGCCTATCTCCTGGGAAAAGGGGCCGATGTCAACGCCTGGACGAAAAAGGGGGATACCCCCCTGATTCTTGCCATGAGGGGAGCGTTTTTCCACAGGGGGCCGGAAGGAGACCCGCGGGAAACCCTGGAAGCTCTCCTGAACCATGGCGCCGAGGTGAATGCCGCGGGCGAATACGGCCGTACCGCGCTCATCTGGGCCGTGCGGCACGCGGATGCCAGGCTGGTCTGGCCGCTCCTCCGGAAGGGGGCCGATCCCGCCGCAAAGGATAAGGATGGCGACACCGCGATTACCCTGGCCCAGGAGTTGAAGCTCGACTACCTGTCGCAGCTTCTCAAGGATCCGAAGCGGTCCGACCTGGCCATTCTCGGGGCGAATACCCTTCTTTCCGACGCCGTCAAGAGAGGTAACGCGGCTGACGTAGTCGCGGTCCTCGACAAGGGTGCCGACGTCAACGGGCGCTTCGGCAACGGGAGCACGGCCCTCATGCAGGCCGCGAGCATGGGGCGGGCCGATATGGTTGATCTCCTCCTGAAGAGGGGGGCGCTGATTGACGCCAAAAACGGCACTGATTTCACCCCCCTCATGTTTGCGGCAAGCACCGGCCACGGCGAGGCCGTCAAGGCTCTGCTGGCGAAGGGGGCCGACGTGAACGCCCTCAGCATGGGGCGGACGGCCCTGGTCTTCGCGGCCATGAACAAGCATCCGGAGATCACCAGGCTCCTGCTGGACAAGGGAGCGAACCCCGACATCACCATTGACGGCACCCCGCTGCTGACCATGGCCATCAAGGACGGTCCGCCGGAGATGGCCGGACTCCTCATCGCCAAAGGGGCGGCAGTCAATGCCGTTGACGGCGACGGGAAGACCCCTCTCATGCAGGCCTGCGAGAAAGGGGATATGACAACGGTCAAGGCCCTCCTTGCCAGGGGGGCCGATGTCAACATCCTGGGGAAGGATTCCGAGGCGGCGCTGACCATCGCCATTGCCGGAGGGCATGACGGGATCGTCCGCCTGCTCTTGGAGCGGGGCGCAACCGTGCGTGCCGACGATTTGCAGGCGGCCATCAAGGCACGTAACATTTCCCTCGCCTCCCGGCTTATCGACCAAGGGGCCGATGTGACCCATGGGCTCCTCACGGCCCTTCCCAAGGCCGATCTGGAGATGGTTAAGCTTCTGGTGAAGAAGGGGGCCGACCCGAACGCTCGGGATTACTACCAGAAGACCCCCCTCATCCTGGAGGCGGGGAACTGGTCCGACGCCAACCCCGAGGTGGTGCGCCATCTCCTGGAGCACGGCGCCGACATCAACGCCCGGGACGACAAGGGGATGAGCGCCCTGCTGATGGCGGCGGGGCAGGGAAACACGGCCGTGGCCCAGGTCCTGCTGGCCAAGGGGGCTGACGTCACCCTCACGAACAGGGACGGGAAAACGGCTTGGCGCCTGGCGGCGGAGCGGGGCGACCGGAAGATGCTGGAGCTTCTGGAAAAAGCGGGCGCCGGGCGGGACTATGCCGGCATGTCCTGGACAGGGTACGACGCCGCCATGAAGGAGCCGTTCATCACGGTGGTGGACGACCGCGCCCAGTGGGAGGATCTCTGGAAGCGGGCCTTTACCAAGCCGGCGCCCATCGTAGATTTCGATAACTTCGCCGTGGCCTGCGTCTTCCTGGGTGACGGGGCGGAGTGGCTCTACCACATTGCTTTCGAGACCCCCTACGTGAAGGATTCCGTCATACACATCCCCTATCGGCTCCTAATGAACATGCTCGGGATGGATGGCGAGCTCCGCGCGGGGCGGGGCTCCTTTGGCGGCCAGTACCGCATGGAGGTCTACGCGAAACAGAAGGGTGTCACCATGCAGATCGACAAGGTGAAGGGTGAGGCCGACCGTGAACCGTTGCCTCTCACCCTCCCTCCGTGGCGGGAGTGAGTTCCAAAGCGTGAGACTGAAAAGGAGGTGCTGAAAATGGCCATAGCAGTCATGACGCTCCGTGCAGCGGTAGTATTGATGACGCTGTTGTTTCTTGCGGCGGGTCCGGCCGCTGCCGCCGATGGAGGAGCCGACCTTCTGGAGCAGTTCCTCGGCAGAAAGTACGAGCCGGTAGTGAAGCCCCTGGAGATTCCGGAGGGGACGCCCCCCTCGGAGGCCCTCTTCCTCTACCTCAACCAAGGATACGGCGATGCCGGCGTCATCGGGGATTTCCTTGGCAAGGGGGCCGATGCGAACTACGCGGACAAGGAGTATCGCATCACGCTCCTCCACAACGCGGCCCATTATGGTCATGCCGAGGCAACGCGGATTCTGCTCGCCGCCGGGGCCCGGGTGAATGCCATCAACGGCGAGGGGAATACCCCTCTGTACGCCGCCATTCACGAGGGACACGACGACGTTGCCCGGATTCTTCTCGATGCCGGGGCCGATGTGACCATCGCCAACGTCTATCGGTACACCCCCCTGCGGGAGGCCTGCCGGAGGGGCAACACCGGGATGGTGCGCCTGTTGCTGGCAAAGGGGGCCGATCTGAACGTTACGGACGACAAGGGATACACACCGCTCCATGCCGCCGTTTCCGTGGCTGCGCGGGAGGCCGCGACCCTCCTCCTCGACGCCGGCGCGGACATCAATGTGGCCGGTCGGTACGGGGACACGCCGCTCCATTACGCCGTCGGCTTTGGCGATGAGGGATTCGTGAGGCTGTTCCTCGCCCGGGGGGCCGACACGTCCATCAGAAACGAGAGAGGGTTGACCCCCCTGGGGCTGGCGGAGGAGCGCGGCTTCGAATCGATCGTGGAACTGCTCAAGGGGTGGGGGAAAGACACGATATGAAGGCATCGGCAGCCGTGACGAAAAGAGGCAATCCGCGGCTCCTGCTGACGGGCCTGGTGCTCCTGGCGGCGCTTGCGGCGGGGAGCGGACCGGTTTACGGGGGACCGCCCCCTGCTCCTTCGGGGGCACTCTCCAGTCAGCCGGGCGTGCCCGCCGACCTCCTCCCGGAGATTCCCGATCCCGACGGGTTTGTGACCGTGGAGGTGGGGGACTACTTCACCTGCGACATCCCGCCCGACTGGTCGCGGTTTGACAATTACGGATCCGGTTTCGGCCTGAGCAACGAGGAGAAAAAGACCTATGGCTTTTACCTGAATGCCCCGTCGCAAGGCGGAATTCCCGTCACCATGGCCATCTTCTACTATGCGGAGGGGAATCTGATGTACAAATCGGTGGACCGCTACATCAGGACGCACGCGCCCCTAGAGGGGAGCAATTCCGGGGGTGTCAAACCCGCGATGGTTGCCGGCAGGAAAGGGATGGTGTTCGAGAGCGTACGGAGTCAGATCGATCCGGGGAGCCTCGGCAACGCAGTTTCCGATGATCCCCGTGTGCACATCCGGCCGGGACTCAATGCCAGGAGGCTATCGGTGAGGGAGCGGTTCATGGTGCTTCCCGCGAAGCCGGGATTCTACGCCCTGCGCTACACCGCCCCGGAGGGGAAATTCCGGGAGTTCCTCCCTGTTTTCGAGAAGGTGACGCAAAGGTTCTTCCCGGGCGGCAGGTACATCAATCAACCGAGAGACACGGAGAGGGGGACCTCCCATGACTATGGACACGAGGTTTACTAAAGGACTTCGCGGACAGGGGCTTCTGCTCCTGGTGGCGTGCCAGTTGTGCGCCGCTGCCGCGTTCACCACGGAGGCGTCCGCCGGCGCCTTCGACCAGCTCCGATCCATGACCGGCGGAGGGTCGGTGTATATCCCGCCGGTCAGCGGCCCGGAGTGTGTTAGCGGGTGTGGAGGCTCCGGCGGCGATGACGGCGGGAACAGCGGTTACGAGCGGGGCCCGAGCCTGTTTGAGCGGATCAACCATTGGCAGGAGCAGCGGGAGCAGGCACGGCAGCAGGAGGAGCGGCAGCGGAAGCAGGAGGCCTTCAACCTCAACGAGCAGGGGAACCGGGCCTATGAGAAGAGTGATTGGGCAAAGGCCGTGGAGCTTTACAAGAGTGCCGTGGGCAAGTCCCCCAACGACAAGGTGATCCAGGAAAACCTGCGTCGCGCCGAGCAGGAACTGAAACGGCAGGAGGAGCTGCGGAAGGAACGCTCCGAATACCGCCAGCGGATGGGAAAGCTGGTTACACTCATGCCCGCCGCAAAGCCCCTGAGCAAGACGGTCCAGGCCCCGCGGCCGGTGGTCCCGCTCCCCGGCTTCTCCCCGGAGCAGTGGCAGGAGTATCTGACGGCACAGGATAAGGTCGCCGAGCTCTATGCCAAGCTCAACCGGGACGGGGTGCTCTCCGACGCGGATGCGGAGGTCTTCTATGCGGCACTGCGCCGGCGTAACGAGTTGTGGGCCATGGCCACGGAGCAGCCCCGCACCGACGAGGAGCGGGATAATCTCCGCCTCCCGCTTCCCAGTGTGGTGAGCAAGACCCTTCTGAACGCAGTCATGCGCACGTTCCAGCAGGACAGTTCGGCTGCCAATTCGGCGCAGGCCATCAAATCCCCTGACCGTCGGCTCGCCTCTGCTGCAGATCCGAAGTCCCAGCCCGGTGACCCCATCACCACGGCGTTTGCGGCCGATTTTTTCACCGACAAAATCACGAAGATTATCGAGTCGGAGACCGGCGACGCCATCGAAGAGGCCCGGGGCGAGAAATTCAAGGGGTACTACGAAAAGATGCTCGCTGTGGGGCGCATCGCGGTCAAGGCCGGGGAGGGGGGCGCTCCCGCGGCCGGCGCCGAGACGGCGGATCTGATTATTTCCAAGATACCCGAGCCGGTGGGGCCCCATGCGGAGTTTGCCGTGGAGGGGGGGCGGATGTATTCGAAGGTCGCCTACCAAGCCCTCAACCGGTTCATGGTGGATGCGACGGCCGCGACCGGCACCAGTTTCGATGCCGAGGGCTTCTGGAAGCGTTTCAACGATGAGTTGTCCGCATCACGGAAGGGGGTGAAGGCATGGATCCAGTTCGGCGAATGATCAGGCGGAAGGCCGCGTTCCTCATAACGGCGGTACAGATTGCGGTCCTGCTTCTGGGCATGCCGGGGCTAGCCGCCTCCAGGCCGCCAAAGTCGCAGCAGCAGGCACCTAAGCAGTCGCAGCAGGCATCCAAGCCGCCGACGGCCCCGGCACCCGCGCCGCCAGTGGAGCAGCAGCCCGCGCCCAGCCTCTTCACGGAGGCCACCTTCCTGCTCCCCAAGGGGGCAAAGGTTAGCCCCCGCTGGGTGCTTCCCCCCACGGAAAAGGCCAGAACCGACGCCATCTTCAGCGTCAGTGCCGCCGGGGCTCCCGTCGTGGCGTTCAGCGGCGATTCTGATACGTATCACCTGCTCTACCCCGACAGAAACTACCTGGTGGCCGTGAATGCCGCGATTTCGGGGATGACCCACCTCTCTAACGGCGTGCTCCTTCTGTCGTCCGGCAATGATCTGCTGCTCCTTGCCGAGCCCAGGGAGAAAACACTGGACAAGAAGGGGGTCCCCCGCGCGGCGCTGCAGCCCGTGACGAAGGTCCCTCTGCACAAAATCGATGTCCTGACCAGCGTCGGCACCACCGTCTACTGCGCCGGGATCGATGCCCGGAGCGGCCGCCACGCCCTGTATCTCCTCCGCTCCCTCAAGGGGGGCGGCATCCTCGACATGGAGCTGGCCTACGAGTCGGGCGAGCCCATCACCGCCGTTACCGGCGATGCCGAGGCCCTCTACGTGGCCAAGGGGCGCACGGTCGTCCGCTATTCCGTGAAGGACGGCTCGGAAACCACCTTCTACACCCACCCCTCGGCATCCGTGACGGGGCTGGACATGACGCCGGCCGGCCTTGCGGTCAGCACCGGCAGGGAGATCGTCCTCGCCGGCCAGGGCGGAGCCCTGGAGATCATGCGCTCGTCGAGGTTTGGGCATCGGATGGCCATGGCCGGCGATACCCTGTACGTGCTGTTCAATACCTCCCTGGGGGTGCTGGCCCTCGACAACCTGGCGGACCTCAGGCGCTTCAACCTGGCGGTGAGGCCCGTGGCCTCCGGCGAGGCGGCACCTTCCCTTGCCATTGCCGGCGTCAGCTTCTATGAGAGCGATACTCTCGACAATACACGGGGATTCGCCGAAAGCTTCGACCGCAAGGATGTGCGGCGCATCGTGGCCCGGATCGAATTCGATAGGGCCTCTCTTTCCCGAAGCCGTGGGGGGCATTCGGTTACGGTCTCCTGGCATGAGCCGACCGGCGGCATGCTGAAAAGCGCCAACTACCAGGTGACCCAGAGCCCCGGTGACCCCCTTTTGGCCGCCATCGGTGGAAAAACTGAGCATGGTTACTCTCCTCCCCATTGGATGAGGAATGGAGCGGCATTTATCAAATACACCGACGAACTAGGGGGTAAATATCCCGGCCGCTATCGAATGAGGGTACAGGTGGACGGTATCCCCGCAGGGGAGTGGTCCTTCACGCTTGCCGGACAGCCAGACCCCTGGCAAGCCATTAGCTACGATGACATGGCAACCCTCACGACCCTGCTGGATCAGGGGCTCAATCCCAACGCCACCTCCGAGAGCGGCGAACCACTCCTTTCCGTGGCCGTGCAGTTCGGTTCCGTCTCGGCGGTGCAACTGCTTCTGGAACGGGGCGCCAATCCCAACGCAGTCGACAAGGAGGGGAAATCGCCACTAGCAAGGGCCGAATACGCCGGCGACTGGCGGCCCAAGGCCGAACTGCTGGTGCGTCGCGGCGCCAACGTCAACGTCCGGCGGTTCCCTGGCGGCCCTCCGCTGGTGACCAGCTATTCACCCGACTTTACCGCGTTTCTGCTGAAAAGCGGGGCAGACTTCCGGTACGAAATGAGTTATGGCAAGCAGAGCCTCCTCAGTGAAATGAGCGACAGCATCTGCACAGATGAAATCCTGTCGCTTCTCCTCCAGCGAGGGGCAGACCTGAACGAGACTGATTCGATTGGACAGTACACCCCTCTTGGCAGCGCCATCTTCTCCGGTCGGGAAAAATGCATGCAGCTCCTCCTGGAGAAGAGGGCTTCGACCGCCGTGGCCCAGAGGCAGCCGAACCGCCCGCCACGCTCCGCGCTCTATGTGGCATTGAACACACTCGATGGGCGGAAAGACCCCAAGGACAAGATCGCGCTGCGGCGCATGGTGCGCCTGTTGCTGCAGAAGGGGGCCACCTTGAGGCCGGGGAAGAAGCTGGCGACTTCGGCATTCTTCGATATCTCGAGAGATGATTACATCCGCCAGATGGATGAGACCAGGTCCATCAATGAGGGAGAGGGGCGCATCATGTTCCTTGGCGAGGGGCCGTCGTTCTTCGGGACGGTGGACATGATCAGGACCCTTGAGCAGGACGATGCGGCCCTGGAGGCGGCCACCGATTCAAAGGACCCGGCGATACGGGAGCTGGCCCTCGGCACCCATCTGGCGAGGGTCCGGGAGCTGGCGGCCAGGGCAAGGAATCAATACGACATGGGATATGAAGTCCATAAGCACTGTGTGCAGGCATTCAAGCTGTCCGAGGCCGGCTACCGCCCCGCCCAGGTGGATATCGTGCCCGAAATGTCGCCACCCCAGGCAGGGGGGCAGGGGAAGCCGCAGATGGGGCTGAAGCTGCTGAAAAGGGCCGAGGGGGGCGCCTACGTCCAGGGGGTGGTGCCGGGAAGTCCCGCCGAGCGCTCCGGGGTGCAGGCCGGCGATATCATCCTTGCGTTGGACACCCAGAAAATGAAGGATGTGGATGAGGTTTTAACTACCGTTGCCCGGCTGACGCCGGGAATGCCGGTGCGGGTCACCTTCCTGCGCGACGAGCCGATGCGGCTGCCGGACCTGCAGCTTACCTGTGGTCTGGTGGAGTATGAATACCAGGATCATTGGGGATACGCGGAGATGAACCTGTCCCGCTGGCTGGCCGCGCACCCCGCTGAGGCCGTTTCCGATGAGGTGCGGGAGAGGCTCAAGGATAGTGCGGCGGGGGGACGGAAGTAGCACGACAGTCCCGGGTATGGAAAAAAGGGAGGGAGCATGGGAGAGATAACACGTCAGACCAGGGCGGAACTGAGGCAGTTGCCGCAGATGCTCGGCAAGCTGGCGGGGGGGATCGCGGCGGTAATTGGCTTCACGGCAGCGGTTGTCATCATCACCCGGAAACCCGGGGCGTTGCTGGGGGATATCCTGCTGTCGCTCCTTGTGGGGATGGTCGGGGTTGTCATTTTTGTTGTGTCGGCGAGATCCCTTGCCAGGCACCTGTCCGCCCACAATACCGAGGAGCCGCTATCCGCAGCCGGCAATGTCCGCTCGAGTCTCCTGTCATGGGGGCTGCTCCTCCTGTTTGCGGTGATTTTTCTGGCAGGCGTCTGGTTTGTGACCAAGTGATGCGGCCTCGGGTTGCAGGCCGCATTGGCAGAAAGGAACATGTATGAAAACGATATCGCGCACAATCACCCGGAAACTGCTCCCCGCAGCCGGCGCTCTGCTGCTGTCTGCCGCGACCGCACCGGGAACTGCCATCGCCGGTTTCGAGGTGGACTGCAATGCTTCGGCGCGGGCCTATAAGGACCAGGGGATCCCCTGTGACTGCGTGGATGGGCAGATTGTGTGCAATCAACCCTCCGGCGGCGGCTCCTACGGATCGTCAACGGGGAAAGGGCTGTCCTTCAAGAACCAGATGAAGCTGCAGATTATGCAGTCCATAACCGACATGGCCGCCAATGCGTTCATCCAGTGGCTCAATGGCCCCTCTCCGTCGCAGCCGTCCGGCCCGACTCCCCAGCAGATCGCCGAGCAGAAAGCGGCCCAGGAAAGGGCTGCCGCGGAATGGCGCGCCAAGGTGGAACAGCAGATCAGGGAGATGGAGAACCAGTACGAGCAGCAGAAAAAGCAGGAATTCACCGACAAAAAGAAAAAGCTCCTGGCCGGGATACGGGGGCTGGACGCAAGCTCTCCCGGCCGTGATTCGACGGCCTTCCGGCAGTTGCGGTGCAGCGCCTACTGGGGAGGCCAGGTGGCCAGGGCCCTGGCGGCAGGCGACGAAAAACGGGCTGAGGAATACAGGAAGTTTTCTGAAAAACCCACCGGGGAGTCCATGGCCAGGTGCGACACGGAGTTCCCGGAGCCTCCCATGCCGGATGGATCCGTTGAAATCCGCATGGGCCTCTATCAGACCATGATCGAGGAGGTTCACCAGCGCCTCCCCATGATCGAGCAGGCCAAGGCAAAGCAGCAGGACGCCGTGGCGCAGGTTGCCGAAAAGCAGCACAAGGTGGACGAGTTGAAAAACCAGGCCGTAACCCTTCCTCCCGAGAAAAAAGAAGAAGCCGACGATCTCCTGGCGGCAGCCCTGAAAGAGCTGGAGACGGCCACCACCCTCAAGAACGAGGCCGATGCCGGGGTCAAGAAACTTGAACTTGAGATTGATGCCCTGAACGAAGTGGGCAAGATGGCCACGGCGCCAAAAGCCGGCCAGGCCGCGAAAGGATCACAGCCATGAAAAAAGCCATGCGACAGATCATCATTACGTCACTCATCTCCCTCTTTGCCGTTTCGCCGCTCCTGGCCCAGGAGGAAATCCCCGAGGCCGCCATGGAGCGCTTCAAGGCCGGCTTCGCCCTGATCGAAAAGGCGGACAAGCCCGCAGACTTCCTTGCTGCAATCGGGGAGTTCGAGGCGGCCGCAGCCCTGGCGCCCCAATGGGCCGACATCCACTACAACCTGGCAAAACTGGCGGCGGAAACGGACAAGCCGGCCAAGGCCATCAAGGAGTACCGCACCTACCTGGCACTGACGCCCGACGGCGCTGAACGGGCCGCCGTCGAAGGGGACATCGCCCGCCTCAAGGAAACCATCGCCCGGAAGCGGAAGCTCGGCCTGCCCGGGGTGGTATTCGCCGCAATGCCCGATGGCATCTGGGTCATGGAGCTTTCTCCTGGTTCCAGGGTGGGGAAAACCTTCTTGAGGAAAGGGTACAAAATCCTCGCAGTCGAGGATCAATCGGTTGTGGGCGCAAAGCTGGACGATTTTTTCCGGGCCATTGAGACCCAGTCCGCCAAGGTGGCCGCGGCCAAGAGTGAGGAGAAGAAACAGCCGGGACAGATACCGGCCGGTTTCATGGCGGAGATTGGCTACATCCGTTCCCAGAAGTTTATGCGGACGAGTCAGCCGAACAACGTCGGCAATACGGTGGAAGAGACGGGGCCGGCCATCGCGTTTACCATCATCCCTCCCGGTTCTGGCAAAGGCTATCTTTATTTCAAAAAGAGCATGTTTCACTCCAACGTGATCGAGATCGAAGAGGATGAGTTCGAGGATGAAGTGCTGAAGGAGAGCTTGCCGGTGGTGGTCACATTCTGGGGGAGCGACTGCGGTCCCTGCCAGGACTTTGTTCCGGCCGTGGAGGCCCAGGGTGCCAAGTATGCCGGCAAGGTGAAGTTCGTCAACGTCAACGTGAACGAGAACCGGAAGCTTGTGAACCAGTTGGCAGTCAAGGGTGTTCCCACCATGATGGTCTACAAGGGGGGAAGTCCCGTTTCCACCACGACCGGCAGGATCGACAATGCCAAGCTCGCGGAGCTCTTGCAAGGCGTTGCCGCACATTAAGGGGAAAACCCGATGGGACGATTCATTGTCAGTTCAGCCATGGTAGTTGTTTTGTTCGCCTCTGTTTCCGTCTCCCAGGCCCAGATGACCGGCGCGGAACGAAACGCGCTGCTCGGCGAGATCTTCAAGCTTGAAACCTCAAAGGAAAAGATAATCGCGGAGATCAGGAAATTCGATGACGCGATCAAGAAAAGCGCTGCCTCGATCAGTAAATCGGAAACCATTATCGGGCTCGCCCGACAGAAGGGGAACGCCCAGGCGGAAGCGGTTGCCGGCAAGGCTTTGGCTGAGGCAAAGGCGTCGCAGTCCCGCAGCCTGAAGAACAAGAGCGACGCTGAACTCATACTGCGGCGGCTGGAGCGGACTCTGTCTCTGGCGAAAAGCGGCGACAAGAACATCGACGCGATCCGGGAACAGGTGGAGTTCGAGACTCAGTACGCCGCATGGGAGAAGAAACAGCAGCAGCTGGTCCAGCAGAGGCTCCAGGAGCCGAACAAAACCGCCGGCGCAATCCACCGCTCCCTCATGGCGAACGTCCCGCCGCTGCCGGGAAAGACCTTCAGCCAACTGCAGCCCGGCGACGTGCTCCTCGTCGAGCCGGAGGACGGCCGCCTGAAGGGCTTGAATCCCATAACCCTGGGGGACAATAAAGTCACCGGGGGGAACAAGTCATTTGCCTCCCATACGGTCCTCTACCTGAAAGAGATCAACGGCACGAAGCTCTTCCTGGACAACCAGCCGGGCGAGGGGCCGCGCATCATCACGGAAATTGATTTCCAGAACAGGTACGGGCACCGCGGTATGGACGTGGCAACGCTCGGGAAGCTGGCTGAACCGTTGCGGCCCAATGAAGGGGAAGATCTTTTCCGGGCGGCGATGGAGATGCACAAAAAAAACTCCGATAAAACAGCAAACAGCTTGTGGGGGGATACGAACTACGGCGTGGTGGGCAAGGATGAGGTGGTCTGTTCGGAAGCCGACTGGGCGTTGCTTAAAAATGCAGGGAAGTTCCTGCCGAAATCCTTTGACCGCGTAAAGGTCGAGAACGGCATAGATTTCAGTCCGGCCGACTATTACAATTCTCCCTACTTTGTCGTTACCCCGCTGCAGCAGCACAAGGATTATGGGAACAACGATTGAAACCACTCGGCCGCGAAAGGATCAAACCATGAAAAAAACCATGCGACAGCTCATCATCATGTCGGTTCTCTGTCTCCTGACCGCTGTGCCGGCCTTGGCCCAGGAGGAGATTCCCGCCGCGGCCGGGGAGCGTTTCAAGGCGGGGCTGGCCCTGATCGAGAAGGCGGACAAGTCGGCCGATTTTCTGGCCGCCATGGCCGAGTTCGAGGCGGCCTCCGCCCTGGCTCCCACATGGCCCGACATCCACTACAACCTGGCGCAGTTGGCTGCCGAATCGGACAAGCCGGCCAAGGCCATCAAGGAGTACCGGGCCTATCTGGCCCTGAAGCCGGACGCGGCCGACCGGGCCGCGGTCGAAGGGGAGATGGCGCGGATGAAGGAACTGATCGCCCTGAAGCGGAAGGTGGGCCTGCCGGGGGTCAGCTTCGCCGCCATGTCCGACGGCTTCTGGGTGCTCCAGGTCCTGCCGGGGTCGGCTATCGAGAAAACCGGGCTGAGGAAGGGGCACAAAATCGTCGGTGTCGGCGGCAAGCCGATTGCCGGCACCAAGCTGGAAGATCTTTTCAAGGCCATCGAAGCCAACAACATTACCGACACAATGTCCAGAGGGTCCTCTGAGCGCATATATACCCGGATGAGCCGCGACACCACGACACCAGGGCCGGTAGTTATTCTCAATGTGAAGCAGTCCAGCCAGCAGGAGAAGCCTTTTCTTATTCCCTGCAAAAAAGAGATGTTCCGCTCGAAGATCATCGAGATCGAAGAGGACGAGTTCGAGGATGAAGTGCTCAAGGCGACCCTGCCGGTGGCGGTCACCTACTGGGGTGATTCGTGCGAGCCGTGCAAGGAATTCATTCCCGTTCTGGAGGCGGAGAGCGCCAGATACGCCGGCAAGGTCAAGTTCGTGAACATCAACGTGGACGGGAACAGGAAGCTTGCCGAAAAGCTGGCGGTCAAGGAGGTTCCGGCCCTGATGGTGTACAAGGGGGGAAGTCCCATGACGACCTTGACCGGCAAGACGGCCAGGGAAAAGGTTGCGGAGGCCCTGCAGGGCGCTGCCGGCAGGTAGTTGAGAGAGAAAGAGAAGCGATGAACATCGAATGGCTGGTGCCGTATCTGCTGGTCGCCGTGCTGGTTTTCCTGATACCGAAACTGTTCGGGATGCTGGGGAAGGGGAAGTCCGCTGCCAGCGGGAAGTCGACCTTTGTCCCCCATTACACCTACGTCGTTGCTGGCATCATCGTGGCGGGCATTTTGCTTTACACTGCCGCGAAGGTTATCATTACGGTCGTCGGCGGTTAGCAGGGTTTTTTCGTAGGAAACCTGATGTGAACAGACGAGACTTTTTAAAATTCGGCCTTAGGGGCATCGTTGTCGCCGGTCTTGGCAAGGGTTTCTATAACACGACAAGTGAACAGGTGGAGCTCGTTCGGACATCGGTGAAGATCAGGAACCTGCCGGCTGCGCTGCAAGGGCTCAAGATCGGCCTGATGACTGATCTCCACGCTTCCTTCATTGTCTCCAGCGAGACAATCCGTTCCGCCGGCCGGCTGCTCATGGCGGAGAATCCGGATCTGGTCGTGATGACCGGAGATTTCATCTCCGGCTCCACCAAGTTCCTCTCAGGAAGCGTCGGACAGTTTAAACACGAGCATCTGTCAAAGTGCGTCGAGGCCCTTGCAGGTTTGCAGGCGCCCCTGGGGATTTACGGTGTTCTGGGGAATCACGATTTCTGGAGCGGGGTGGAGTCTGTCGAGACAATCTGTGAAACGTTCGCACGGCAGATCGGGATGGTCTGGCTCAGAAACCGCAGCGTTACGCTAACCAGGGGCGGGGCGTCGTTTCACCTTCTCGGTGTCGACGACTACTGGGAGCCAAGCTGCTCGCTCGCGGCCGCCTGCAAGGGCGCAGGTACGGACGGAATCAGGATCCTTCTCAGCCACAATCCCGACATCAACGATGAAATTTTCCTTTTGCGCGAACGGATTGATCTTGTATTGTCGGGTCATACCCACGGCGGACAGGTTGTTGTGCCGTTCCTTGGTCAGCCGGTCATGCCTTCGAAGTTCGGTCAGAAATACCGTGCCGGGCTGGTCCGCGACGGAGACCGACAAACGTACATATCACGCGGCGTTGGATGCCTGCTCGCGCCAATCAGGCTGAACTGCCCGCCTGAGGCGACGGTGTTGACGCTGACCTGAGTAACCTTACTCTGTGCTTTTTTAGAATGTTAAACCTACAGACCTGCACCCCATTCTCCGCAAGGAGTTATAGCGTCTGCGTGGCAGAGGTGATGGTAACTTCCAATGCCGCCCTTGCCCAGGGAAACTTCCCCTTGACCACATCGAACAGCGGGCCTGACGTTACAAATACCGCAGTGCCTTCAACGAGAAAGCCCGTCCCTGGGCCGTGGGCACCTTCCACCTCGCGGCTTCCCACGGTGATGAGACATCTGCTGTCCTTGGCCAGATTTGCTTCTGTCGTATTCATGTAGCCGGCGGGAATCAACAGTTTCCCATCCTGGGTAATCTGGATGTAACTGTTCCAGGTGTTAACCAGATGGGGACCACCGTCACCCTGTGTGGCTATGGCCACAACCCCCTCGTGTTTCAGTACTTGCAGCATTTTCTCTGGAATCATTATCGTGCCTCCGTTTTCTTGTGTTTTTACCACTGCCTCAATTCGATGGAGAATCCATCGGCGTCCTGTATCTCGGCCCTCTTGGATGTCCCCAAGGTCACCGGTCCCCAGGTGATCGCCACCCCTTTGCCGGCAAGATAGGCCACAGCCCGGTCCATATCTTCCACCTCCAGGGCCATCATCCGATAGCCGATCTGCCATGGATTTACCACTGCCGGCGTGGCATTCCTGACCTGCATCAGCTCAATGACCGTGTCGCCAAGCTCAAGATAGGCGATTTCTTCGAGGGGAGGGGCTTCCACCTTCAGCCGTTGCCTGACCTTGAATCCCAGTACCTCCGTGTAGAAGCCGATAGCCCTTTCGAAATCGCGGGGGATGATTTCCACATGGTCAATCCGTTTGAACATGGTTAGCTCCTTATCTTCGGTTACCCGCGCAAATGGTTATGCTCCGCCATCCTATTCACTTAACAACCGGCACCAGGAATGAAGCGACACAAATCTCGTCCGAAGATCTTACCGTGTGCATGACCCCGGCCGGGACAATGAACACCTTCCCCACGGAAAGCTCTATTTCACCCCTTTCAAGAACCCCGACACCTTCTCCTTTTATACAGTAGAAGATCTCGTCGTGGTCCGGGTGCTTGTGGAGCGCCCCTTTCTTGTCGGCTGTGAGATGGTACACGTTTGAAACCAGTCCTTGCTTGATTTGTTCTAACTCCATAGCGTCTCCCTTGTGGCTGTCAGTTCGTGTCAGCACAGAATGTTTTGAACGAAAATCGTTTAACTTTAAACTACTTGATATTTTCCTTATTTTCAATTTTTTTTTGCAGCCTAACTTGTTAAAGGGAACTTGCCTGCTTCACTCAGTGCGCTTCTTTGCGCAGCTGCCGCTCGCGCAGGTCATCTTTCCAGGTTTTCCTTCATTGTCGCACATCCCTATCCCTGCTTCAGCCGCTGGGTGAGCTTTTCTCCCAGCATTCTGGCTGCGGTAAGGCTATCCGGCTGTTTGGAAAGATTAGGGGTCAAGTCGGCAGTAATCTTCGTTCCCGGACCAAAGACCCTGTGGATGGCTCCTTCCCGGCACTCCTCGCCGTGGCCGCAGTTGAAACAACTGGCGGGACCTATTGCGGTTACGTTCCCGACCGGTTCAATGCGGCTGAAGCTGAAGAACTTTTCTATGTCACGTACCGCTGAATCCGGCATGGCGCTGCCTACCCCGACCGCAACCCCCAACTTGCCGTGCAGTGCTCCCCCTTCCTGGTGACGAAACTGATAAAGGCGCTCCAAAAAGCAGTGTGCAAGCCCGTTGAGCATGCCGAAATAATTGGGCGCCCCAATTACCAAGGCATCCGCCTCGACAATAAGGGGACGTAACTCGCCCATGTCGTCCCGGACCTTGCAGACGTTGTCCGCCACACAGCCGAGACAGCCCAGGCAGGGACCTATGCGACGACCGCTCAGGGACACGAATTCGGTTGGAGCTTCGATATTATTCAGAACTTCTTGAACGAGACGGTCGGTGGTTTGCCCTGGACGAGGGCTGCAAGATATGCCAAGTACCTTCATGGGAGGCTCCTTCCATGTTGTAGTGCCGATTATTCAGGCTAATGCCGGTAAACGGCCGAAGGCGCTTCGAGCACTTTCAGCCGCACGAATCTCCCCATCTTTCTCCGGCTGTTTAAAAATCGATATCCACCTGCAGGGAGTCGAGAAACTTATTGAAAGCGGTGAAAAGTTCCATCACCCCCAGCGCCTCCACTATCTCGGCGTCCGATACCCCTGCCTGACGCAGGGCGTCAAACTCGGCATCCTCTATTCTGGAGGGATTTGTATTCGCTTTCCTGGCAAAACCGATGAGCGCCTTTTCTTTCACGCTGAAGTCGGCCTGTTCGATGTTCTGCACAATAATACCGATTTCCTCATCGGAAACCCCGACCGCCTTCAGCGCACCGGTGTGCGCAGCAACGCAGTAGGTGCAGCCATTGTCCCTGGAAACCAGCACCGCTATGGTCTGCTTTACCTTCTGGCTCAGGACCCCTTCCATCATCACCGCCTTGACCTTGTTCCAGTTGGCCTTCAGCAGGGGCGGGTGATGGGCGTAGCTCTTGAAAAGATTCGGCACCATGCCGAATGCCCCCTCGATCTCCTTAAATATAGCCGCCGTCTCCCCTGAAACCGCACTCACTTCCACCGTTGTCAAACGCGCCATCTGCCTCTCCTTTTCAGCTGTATTTATTTGCCCCTGAGGGCCAACAAACCAACCATTTGGTTTGTTGTTATTGAAAAAAATTTTGCTACTGCACTCGCATCATTGTCCGTAAGGCGCCGAGGGCATCGCACAGGGGCTTCTCATCCTTTTCCAGACGGGACAGCATTATACCCCCCTCGATGGCGGCCAGCATCTGGCAGGCCAGGATGTCTGCAGGGATGTCGTTGCGTACCTCACCAGTGTTCTGGGCGGCGGCGATAACCGTCTTCAATTTGCCCATCCATGTTTTAAAGACCTGCCTGATTATATCCACTAAACGATTGTCCGTGTCCCCCATTTCCAGGGCGGTATTTCCAAAAATGCACCCCCCGACGAATCCCCTCCCCTTGTGTACATCTGCGACTGTGGCGAAAAAATTATCAAGACACTCCCCCGGTGTGGTGCCGACCAGGGAGGTCTCCAAAACATCGAGGAAATCATCCCGCATCTTCTCCAGTACGGCCAGCCCCAAGGCATCCTTTCCTGGAAAATGGAAGTAAAGACAGCCTTTCTTGATATTGGTTGCCTCAAGCAAGTCATTGATGCTCGTGGCCCCGAAGCCCTTGCGGTGGATGAGATCCGTCGCCGTATCAAGTATTCTGCTTCTTGTTTCTTCGCCTTTGGTTTTCATTATGCATTTCCTTAAAAACCAACCGTTTGGTCTAATATAGCGGATAAACAAATGTTGTCAAGGTGGAATATATGCACTGGAAGCATAAAAGGGTCACAGCAAAAGCCGCCATGCTCAGGGCATCAAAATGTAGTCCAGGGCCTGATACGCCGTCATCGCTCAGAGGCGTTACCTCAATATTGGTGGCGTTAAATGGCTGTTTACGGCGAGCGGCGAAAGTTTCCTTTGCACCCTCCTTTCGGAATCAGGTATGGTGATCCGGTGTTCTATCGCTTTTGAAAAAGAGAGCGTTTCACGGCAAAGACTCTGTCAGATCAAAGGCATACGACGTCCCCGTCCTGTAGCCATCGGGAACACATCCGTCTCAGCTCCCAGGACGGTGCCGCCTTCCTTGAGGTGATGCCGCTCCAATGCCGCGCCTGCGGTTTCGTCTTTGCAAAGAGGGATCGCTTTACCCCACCCGGTAGATGCCCCGTCTGCTGCAACGAAGGGATCTTCGCACCACTTTTCTCTGTCCGAACGACAAGGCCATAGATCCGCAGCAAGGCCCGAAATCCCCCTGCACGGAGCGAAGGCCTCAGTCCCTAAACCGTCGTCAGGCCCCACCTTTCGAGGGGGCAGGACACTCGCGCAAGGAGACATTCATGCGAATAGCAATTGTGGGCGCCGGAGCCCTGGGGCTTTACTACGGCGCTTTGCTGCAGCGGAGCGGCGAGGACGTCCATTTCCTCCTTCGCCGCGATTATGAGGCGATCGCCGGGAACGGCCTGAAGGTCTTTTCCATCAACGGCGATTTTACATTGCCCCACGTGAAGGGATACCGCGCTCCCGAGGAAATCGGGCCGATGGACCTGGTGCTGGTGGGGTTGAAGACTTTTGCCAACAGCCGCTATGCGGAGCTGATCCGTCCGCTGGTGGGGGAGGGGACGCAGATTCTGACCCTCCAGAACGGACTGGGGAACGAGGAGGCGCTGGCCACCCTTTTCGGGGCCGAACGGATCATCGGCGGGGTGGCCTTTCTCTGCTCTAACCGGGGGGAGCCCGGCGAGGTGCACCACCTCGGGGCGGGGCGGATCATCCTGGGAGAATTCCTGCCCCGCGACAGAGAACGGATCGAGGTGCTGGCCGCCATGTTCCGCCAGGCCGGGGTGGATTGCCGGACAACCGATGACCTGAAGCGGGCCCGGTGGGAGAAGCTGGTCTGGAACATCCCGTTCAACGGCCTCTGCGCCCTCCTGCAGCAGCCGGTGAACCTGATTCTGGCGCGGGATGCGAGCCGCAAACTGGTGCGGGGAATTATGCTTGAAGTCATCGCCGGCGCCAATGCCCAGGGGCTTGCCACCTCCATTGCCGATGGCTACGTCGACGACATGCTGGAATTCACCGACGCCATGGGAGAGTACAAGCCATCCATGGAGATCGACCGCGAAGAGGGGCGCCCCCTGGAGATTGCCGCCATCTTCAGGACACCACTTGCCTACGGTGCGCGGGAGGGGATCGCCATGCCGCGGGTTGAGATGCTGGCGACGCTGCTGGAACAGGCCACAGGATGAGCGGGGATATGTTGACAGGGGCCCGTCAGACTAATCTGACGGGCTTTTCTGCGCGTGGGCACCTATTGTGTGGTAATGCAATGTATATTGTGTGGCTTGTTCATTAAGTAATATGTGCTAAGGTTAACAATTGTTGTTTCATGGACAGAACGTGAGTGAGCGGGGGAGAAACTTATGGGGTGGTATGCAGATCTGAAGATCAGGAACAAGCTGCTTCTCGGCTACGGAACGGTCATCGCCTTCAGTTCCCTGATCGGTTATTTCGGCATAACCGGGCTTTCGGAGATCAAGTCGCACCTGGATGTCATGCACGACCACCTGCTTCCAAGCATGGAAGTAGCAGGAATGATCGACCGCCATCACCAGCAGCATCGCCGAACGTTTTTGAACTACCTGGAGGAGAATCGCCTGCACCGCAAAGAGCTGGAGTTGAAACTCCACCATGAAGCGATAGACATACAGGAGTCCTTGGAACGTTACGCCAAGCTTTCGATTTATCCTGCGGAGAGACGACTTCTGGATGACGTCATCACTGCCTCGAAGGAATACATGGATGAGACGGCAAGACTCAAGTCAGCGGCCGATTCAGGCGCTGACTACGAAACGCTGACTGTCGACAATGCGCACCTGAGGACTCTTTTCGGCGATGTTGAAACCCGTGCGAAGCTGCTCACACAGTACAGCCTGAAAGAAGGGGACGAGCATCTCGATCAGGGCACCGCCGGCTACTTCAATATCCGCTCGTGGCTGATATCGCTCCTTCTCGGCGCTATCGCCATTGCACTGGCCATGGCGTTCTTCATCACGCGGAGCGTGGCCGACCCCATCCGGGTGGTCCTCGATGCCGTGCGCCGAATGGAGGAGTCGGGGACGGAAAAGGCCCGGCTGGCGGAGGCCATTGCAGCCGGCGACCTGACCCAGGACGTGGCCGTGTCGGAGCGGCTCCGGATTGATCCTGAAACCGTTGCCAGGGACGAGGGAGGAATGATGCTCAGGGCGGTGGCCGGCATGAGCGGCATCCAGGCATCCCTCGACGCTGCATTTTCACGGATGACGGACTCGCTGCGCCGGAACCGGCAGGAGGAGCAGGCACGGGACTGGCTGAAAAGTGGCGCCAATGAACTCGGCGCCATTCTTCGGGGGGACCGGCGGCTGGAGGAAATGGTTGAAAAGAGCCTCTCTTTCCTCTGCGAATACCTGGGGGCTGGCGTCGGTGCCCTCTATCTGTACAACGACAGGACCCGTGATCTGGAGATTGCCGCCACCTACGCCCTTGCCCGCCGGGAGGATATGAAGAAGCGGTTTGCCCTCGGGGAGGGCTTGGTGGGGGAGGCGGCCAAGGAGAGGAGGATTATCCGCCTCGCCGATGTCCCTCCCGGCTATCTCCCCATAAGTTCGGCCATCGGCGAGGCGAAGCCCCTCAACATTGCCGCGGTGCCGCTGCTCCATGACAACCTTCTCGTGGGGGTCGTGGAAATAGGCTCCTTCAGGGAATTCACGGAGCGGGAACTGGAGTTCCTCAGCCGGGCCCAGGAGGGGCTATCTATCGGGATCAGCGTCAACCGTTCGCGGAAGCTCGTGGACGAGCTGCTTGAACAGACCCAGGCCCAGACCGAGGAACTTCGGGTCCAGCAGGAAGAGCTCCAGCAGACCAACGAGGAGCTGGAAGAGCGGGCCCAGATGCTGGAGCAGCAGCGGGAGCAGATCCGCGCCAAGAACCGCGAGGTGGAGGAGACGAGCCGGGCGCTGAAGCTGAAGGCCGACGAGCTGGAGCGGATCAGCACCTACAAGTCCGAATTCCTGGCCAACATGTCCCACGAACTGAGGACCCCCCTCAATAGCCTGCTGATCCTCTCCTCTCTGCTGAAGGAAAACCGGGAGCACAACCTGACCGACAAACAGGTGGAGTACGCGGCCACCATCAACAGCTCCGGCAACGACCTCCTTACCCTCATCAACGATATCCTCGATCTCTCGAAGATCGAGTCGGGAAGGCTGGAGTTCAATTACGAGCAGATTCCGCTCCGCGCCCTCTTCGACCAGCTCCGCACGATGTTCTCCCCCCTCGCGGAGCAGAAGGGGCTGGACTTTGATGCGATCATCGAGGAGGGGGTCCCGGAAGAGATAACCACCGACGGCCAGCGGACCCAGCAGATCCTGAAGAACCTCGTTTCCAACGCCTGCAAGTTCACCCGGGAGGGGAGGGTGGCCGTCAGGGCGCATCTGCCCAATTCAGAGGAAAATCCCCTGCCGGCCCCGGCCATTGCCATTCAGGTTTCCGACACGGGAATCGGGATTTCTCCCGACAAGCATGACCTTGTGTTCCAGGCGTTCCAGCAGGCGGACGGCACGACGAGCCGGAAGTTCGGCGGCACCGGGCTGGGGCTTTCCATTTCGCGGCAACTGGCGCGGGGGCTCCATGGCGACGTCCTTCTCGAAAGCGAAGAGGGGAAAGGGAGCTCCTTCACCCTCTATCTCCCGCTGGACCACGCTGCCCATGGGGAGGAGAGTCAAACGGCCGTGCCGCCGCCGGCGCCCCGGCTGCCTCCCGTCACGGTGCCGCGGGGGAAGGAAGCCTCCGGAAGGGAGGCGGATGTTCAGCTCCCGACGCCGGTTCTGGCGGACGACCGCGAGAAGCTTCGTCCCGGCGAGAGGAGCATCCTGATCATCGAGGACGATCTCTCCTTCGCCGCCATCCTGATGGATATGGTCCGTGATCGTGGCTTCCCGGCACTCGTTGCAGGTGATGGCGAAAGCGGAATTGCACTGGCCGATCATTACCTGCCGAGCGCCATTGTTCTCGATGTGATGCTCCCCCATATCGACGGTTGGGGGGTCATGAGGAGTCTCAAGGACAGCCTGAGGACCCGGCATATCCCGGTGCACTTCCTCACCTGCCTGGAAGACCGCCAGAAGGCGCTGACCATGGGCGCCATAGGATTTGTGACCAAGCCCGTGAACAGTGCTCAGCTTGACGAGGTGTTCAGTACGATCGAGACTTCCCTGGCCAAAAGCGTCAAGAAGCTCCTGATCGTCGAGGATGACAGGAACGAGGCAAAGAGCATGGAGGCGCTGCTCGGGGTGCGGGATGTGGCCATCACGGTCGCCTCGACCGGAAGCGAGGCCATGGGGCTCCTGGCCGCCGAACCCTTCGACTGCATCGTGCTCGACCTGGGGCTTTCCGACATGTCCGGATTCGAGGTGCTGGAGAAGATCCAGTCCCTTGACGAAAACCGCCGGATTCCGGTTATCATTCATTCCGGCCGGGATCTTTCCCGCGAAGACGAACAGCGGCTTCGCCACTACGCCGAGAGCATCATCATCAAGGGGGCCAAGAGCCCCGAGCGGCTTCTGAACGAGGTCTCGCTCTTTCTGCACCTGGTGGAGAGCGGCATGGGACCCGAGAAGAAGAGGATGATCCGCGCGGCTCTCGACAACGAGGCGCTGCTCGAAGGAAAAAAGGTTCTGATCGTGGATGACGACATGCGCAACATCTTCTCCCTCTCCAGCGTTCTCGCGGAGAAAAAGATGATCGTGCTTGAGGCGGAAAACGGCAGGGAGGCCCTGGAGCGTCTCAATGGAGAGCCCGGCATCGATGTGGTGCTCATGGATATCATGATGCCCGAGATGGACGGTTTTGCGGCTACCCGCGCCATCAGGAAAGACCCGCGATTCGCCCGGCTCCCCATCATCGCCCTCACGGCCAAGGCCATGAAGGGTGACCGGGACGAGTGCCTCAAGGCAGGGGCCAGCGATTACATCCAGAAGCCGGTGGATGCGGACAAGCTCCTTTCGCTGCTGCGGGTATGGCTCTACGGTAGCTGACCATGGAACCGGATGAACTCTTCGACATCGAGATGCGTCTGCTCCTCCACGGTGTCCGTCAGGTGTACGGCCATGACTTCACCGACTACTCCGAGGCATCCATAAAGCGGAGGATTACCCAGTGGTTCGCCACCTCCGGCTATGGGACCCTCTCCGAAGCCCAGGCCGCCATTTTGCGCAATCGCGAGGCCTTTGACTCGCTGCTCCGCGGTATCACGGTCAACGTGTCGGAGATGTTCAGGGACCCGGCATTTTTCCGGGCGCTGCGGGAAGAGATCGTACCCCACCTGAAGACCTATCCCTTCGTCAAGATATGGCATGCGGGGTGCTCATCCGGCGAAGAGGCGTACTCCCTTGCCATACTCCTCGAAGAGGAGGGGATGAAGGGACGTTTCAGGATGTATGCGACCGACATCAATAACGAGGTGCTTCAGAATGCCCGGGAGGGTATATTCCCCCTGAAGGAGATGCAGAAATACACCAGGAACTATCAGGCCGCCGGGGGGAGGGGGGCGTTTTCCGACTACTACTTGGCACGGTATGAGCATGCAATAATGATAAAGCCCTTGCGTGAGCAGATCGTGTTCGCCTCCCACAACCTGGCGGTCGACGCTGATTTCGGGGAGATGCATCTGATTCTCTGCAGGAATGTGCTCATCTATTTCAAGCCGACCCTCAAGGAGCGGGTACTACGGCTTTTTGACACTTGTCTCATTCCCGGCGGCTTTCTTTGTCTTGGCCTCAAGGAGTCCCTCGACGGAAGGCGGATCGCTTCGCGCTATGCCGAAACGGCGGAGAGGATGAGGATTTACCGGAAAAGCTATGGACAGGAACAGTCAGCATAGATTCCGCGCTGTGGTTGTCGGCGTATCGTCCGGAGGGGTCGATGCGCTGAAACAGGTGATCGGCTCCCTGCCGGCGGATTTCACCCTTCCGGTCATGGTTGTTGCCCACATATCCCCTGAAGCCGACAACGGCCTCGCGCTCCTGCTGGACGAGCTGAGCGCCATCAGGGTCAAGGAGGCCGATGAGCTGGAGAAGGCTGCGGCAGGGACCGTGTACCTGGCCCCTCCCAACTACCATCTGCTGGTTGAGAAGGACGCCACCCTTTCCCTGTCGGTGGACCCTCCGGTCAAGTTTGCCCGACCATCGGTGGATGTGCTGTTCGGGTCCGCGGTGGACGCCTTTGGGCATGCGCTCATTGGCGTCGTGATGACCGGGGCGGGATGCGACGGGAGCGAGGGGCTCGGGCGGATAAAGGATGCCGGCGGGGTGACGGTGGTGCAGGACCCTGCCGGTGCCGTTGCCGATTCGATGCCGAGGAGCGCCATCGAGGCGGTCGGTCCAGACTACATCGTGCCCCTTGAACAGATTGCGCCGCTTCTGGTCAGGCTGGCATAGCCGGAAACATCAGGATGAATTCGGGCATGGATGCCGGCTGACGCGAGCCGTCAGCATAATCCAAGGGGCGAGCCTGTCTCGCAAACCATGGGGGAGAGATGGACAAGCAGTTCATTTCGATGAAACCGCAGATTCTGCTTGTGGATGACCGACCGGAAAACCTTTCGGCGCTTGAAGGGCTTCTGGACGAGCTGGACCTGGTGTTCGTCAGAGCACTGTCAGGCAACGAAGCGCTCAGGCTGACGCTGAAGCAGGATTTCGCGCTGGTTCTCATGGATGTGCAGATGCCCGAGATGGACGGGTTCGAGACCGCCGAACTCATGCGCTCCAATCCCAAGACCAGGCATCTGCCGATCATCTTCGTGACGGCGGGGATGAAGGATCTGAAGTTCCAGTTCAAGGGGTATGACGCCGGCGCGGTCGATTACCTGGCCAAGCCCATCGAGCCGGCCATCCTCCGGAGCAAGGTACGGGTCTTCCGGGACCTCTACCTGCAGCGCATGGAGCTGGAATCCCATCGCAGGAACCTGCAGGATCTCGTGGACCAGAGAACCATCCAGCTCCGTCTTGCCGCCCAGGAGCTTGAGCAGCGGGTCATCGAGCGGACCGAGGAGCTCCAGCAGGTGAACCGCCAGCTGGAGTCCTTCGCCTATTCGGTCTCCCACGACCTCCGGGCGCCCCTCAGGCATATCGACGCCTTCAGCCATATCCTCATGGACGACTATTCCCAGGCTCTTGACGAGGAGGCCCGCAATCTGCTCCACCGCATCGTGGCGGGGTGCGACAACATGGGAAAGCTCATCGATGCCATCCTCGCCCTCTCGCGGACCGTGCGCCAACCCCTCAACAAAATGCCCGTGTCGATGGAACGGCTGGCGCGGGAAACGTTTGCGCAGTATCGGGAGCAGTATGAAGGGAAAGAGATCTCGTTTACGGTTGCCGAGCTTCCCGAATCCCAGGCCGATCCAGTTCTGCTGCGGCAGGTCTATGCGAACCTGATCGGCAATGCCCTGAAATACAGCAGCAGGCGTGAGGTGCCCAGGATCGAGGTGGGGGCGTTTCCGGACAACGGGGAAACGGTCTACTTTGTCCGGGACAACGGGGTAGGCTTCGACATGCGGTACGCCGACAAGCTGTTCGCGGTCTTCCAGCGACTGCACAACGGAAACGAGTATGAAGGGACAGGGGTCGGCCTTGCCATCGCCCAGAACATCATCCAGCGCCACGGCGGGAAGATCTGGGCGGAAGCCGAACCGGACAAGGGGGCGACGTTCTATTTTACGCTCTGACTCTCATCTCCCTTGCAGGAAAAAGCAAAGGCCCGCCGGAGAATTCCGACGGGCCTTTGTGTGTAACAGGGTGCTGGACAATGTTACTCGTTCCACCCTTCGGGATGGACGTCGCCGATCTGCTCCCAGTGCTCCGGCGAGCGCCAGAGGCCGGAAACGATCATCTGGCGCATATGGAGGAACTCCTTGGGAAGGCGGTCATAGAGCTTGAGGAAAAGCTCCTCGTGGGAGACGAGCTCGTGTTGCCAGACCTCGCGGTCCACGGAGGTCAGCTCGTTGAACTTCTCGCGGGTCATGTCGAGCCCTTCCCAGTCCATGTCCTCGTAACGCGGCATCCACCCCAGGGGGGATTCGACAGCCGCGGCCTTTCCCTGGACCCTTTCGACGATCCACTTGAGAACCCGCATGTTGTCGCCGTAGCCGGGCCAGATGAACTTGCCGTTGGCATCCTTGCGGAACCAGTTGACGCTGAAGATGCGGGGCGGTTTGGCGATGGAGCGGCCGAACTGGAGCCAGTGGCTGAAGTAGTCGGCCATGTGGTAGCCGCAGAAGGGGAGCATGGCGAAGGGGTCGCGGCGGACGTTGCCGGTGGCCCCCACTGCTGCTGCGGTGGTTTCGGAGCCGAGGGTGGAGGCGAGGTAAACGCCGAAGCTCCAGTTGAAGGCCTGGTAGACCAGCGGCACGGTGTCCTTGCGGCGGCCACCGAAGATGAAGGCGCTCATGGGGACGCCCTTGGGGTTTTCCCAGTCGGGGTCGATGGAGGGGCACTGGGAGGCCGGCGCGGTGAAACGAGAGTTGGGATGGGCGGCAAGACGGCCGCACCCCGGGGTCCACTCGTTCCCCTGCCAGTCGGTGAGCTTTGCGGGGGGCTCGTCGGTCATCCCTTCCCACCAGACGTCGCCGTCTTCGGTAAGGGCCACGTTGGTGAAGATGGTATTGGCGGAGCAGGAGGCCATGGCGTTGGGGTTTGTCTTGACGTTGGTGCCGGGGGCGACGCCGAAGTAGCCGTACTCGGGGTTGATGGCATAGACCTGACCGTCGGGGCCGGGCTTGATCCAGGCGATGTCGTCGCCCAGGGTGGTCACCTTCCATCCCTTGTCCTGCAACGGCTTCGGGGGAATCAGCATGGCGAAGTTGGTCTTGCCGCAGGCGCTCGGGAAAGCGGCGCCCACGTAGGTCTTCTCGCCGGTGGGGGACTGGACGCCGAGGATCAGCATGTGCTCGGCCAGCCACCCCTCGTCCTTCCCCTGCTTGGAGGCGATGCGCAGGGCCAGGCACTTCTTGCCGAGAAGGGCGTTGCCGCCGTAGCCGGAACCGAAAGACCAGATGGCGCGCTCCTCGGGGAAGTGGACGATGTATTTCTCCTTGTTGCAGGGCCAGGTCACGTCCTTCTGTCCAGGCTGAAGGGGGGCGCCCACCGAGTGGAGGCAGGGGACGAACTCGCCGCCGCCGAGGACATCGAGAACGGCTTTGCCCATGCGGGTCATGATCCGCATATTGGCGGCAACGTAGGGTGAATCCGATATTTCAACGCCGATCTTGGCAATGGGGGAGCCGAGGGGGCCCATGCTGAAGGGGATGACATACATGGTGCGCCCCTTCATGCATCCCTTGAACAGGCCGTGGAGTTTTTCCTTCATCTCTTTGGGGGCCATCCAGTTGTTGGTGGGCCCTGCATCCTGCTTGGAGATGCTGCAGATGAAGGTGCGGTCCTCGACCCGCGCCACGTCGATGGGATCTGAGCAGGCCAGATAGCTGTTGGGGCGCTTTTCCTGGTTCAGCTTCTTGAAGGTGCCATTTTCCACCAGCAGATTGCACAGCTCGTCGTACTCCTCCTGGGAGCCGTCACACCAGTGAATCCGGGACGGTTCACAGAGTGCCCTGACTTCGTCCACCCACTTCAAAAGCTGTTCGTTTGCTGGTAACTCGTAGCTCATGCCGACTGCCTCCTTATGCCATGTTAATGAGTTAGCCCCTTCGCGATTCCGCGAAGGGATTCGGCCATGATAAGCTTTAACGGTATTTCATTCAATGCGAAAAATTCACTTTCAGCAAATTTTTTTAGCGAGGGTCAAGGTTGTTCCGGCCTGTGCCGGGCATTAAACCTCTCTCTGGCGAGCACTGTCACAACGGCAACGTTGACGAGAAAGGTGCCGAGCTTGACGGGGGTGACGGAGACGAGGAGTTCGTAAATCTCCACGGGAAGGTAGATGCCGCCGGAGATAATTCCCAGCCACTCGGCCCAGGGGCGGCCACGCCAGAGACCCCATGCTTCGGCGAAGCGAACCGATGCGTAGCCGAAAGCGCCGAGGGCCAGAAGTTGCAGCCGCCCGCCATCGGCCTTGCCGGCAGCTTCAAGGAAGATGCGGGGGATGCGGCTTGCGGGGTTCAGGTGGAGGTGCCGCACGATTTCCTCGGCCAAGGCCTGCACATCCCGGTGAATGAGGGCAAGGAGCCCGAGCCCGGCCGCGATGACAAGGGCCCCTTTGGTTGCCTCGAACAGGGCGACGGTGTGAAGCGCGACTTTTGGGTGCCGCTTGGGGGAGGTCATGGCGTCGTTAGCGGCGGAACACCAGCGCGGCGCCGGCCATGAGGAGGAGCGTCCCGGCAATCCGCTTGCCGTCCAGGGGGGCGCCCCGGAAACCGAAGAGACCCAGGTGGTCCATGAGAAGCCCGGTGGTGAGCTGGGCCGCGATGATGGCGGCCATGGCCGCTGCGGTGCCGATGCGCGGCACGACGACGATGGTGAGGGTGACGAAGGCGGCCCCCAGGAGCCCGCCGGTAAGTTCCCACCATGAGGCAGTCGAGAGTGCCCGCAGGCTGCCGCGCCCCCAGAAGGATACCGCCACGGCGAGGACCAGGGCTCCAACGGTAAAGGAGACGAACGAGCTTTCGATGACTCCGATTTTCTGGGCGAGGCGGGCGTTGATGGATGGCTGGAGCGCCACTGCGGTGCCGCCGCACATCATGAGGAGAAACAGGGCGAGGTTGGACATGGGGACTCCTTGCATGCACTGGGAGTATATGACGGCAGATTGTACGTCCCCGCGGTCCGCAGCGCAATCCCCGGATGCAAAAAAGGGGAAGCATTTCGCTTCCCCTTCTCCTTTCCACCTCCTGCCCTCATTACTCAACGGTGATCTCGCGAACCGTGCTGCTTTCGGTCCTCGGAATCCGTACCTCAAGCACGCCGTCCTTGAAGCCGGCCTTGATGTGCTCGGTATCGAGGCCATCGGGAAGGCTCAGGGTCCGGCTGAAGGAGCCGTGGGACCGTTCGAGCCGCAGGTAATTGCCCCGTTCGATCTTCTCTTTGCTGCTTCTCTCACCGGAGAGGATCAGGTTGTTGTCGACAATCCGGAGATTGAGGTTTTCTTTGGTGATGCCGGGGAGTTCGGCTTTAACCACCAGATGTCCACCTTCCTCGAACATGTCAACCGCAGGCATCAACTCGGTCCGTTCACCCACTTCCGAGAACATCTGTCTGAACGGCATCCAGTGCATGCCGAAGAAGGGACGGCTCAGAGACTCTTCAAACCACCGTTCCATCTCCCTCATCGGGGAAAGTACGCTAACCTCACGGCTGCTCCCCTCTGTTTCGCTCTTCGTTATTCCCTTCGTTTCATGACTTGTCCCGGATCCCGTTGTCCGTCTGGGTTCCACCGATTCGCCAGTGTCTTTGTGGGACATTGTCCTGAGTTCCGTATGCCGTCTCATGTATCAACACCCCTTTCTTTTTTGAAGTATTCCTGATTCCAGTATACTTAATTGAAAACGGATGTCAATATCCTGTGGCGGCGTCGTTGACAGGTGCCAGTGGTACGTGTAGATAAACCTAAGGAGGCTCCATGAGCAGAGACCACACAGCACGCCCTGAAAGATGGCTCCTCGACACAGCCCGGGGGGTGAGGGGGAAGCTTGCCCGCGCCGTGGTGTGGGCCTTCGTCGCCGGGCTTCTGATTGTCCCCCAGGCGCGGCTCCTGGCGCTGGCCTGCCATCGGGTGGTGATCGAGAACGCCACCCTGGACGCCGTGCTTCCCCTGGCCGGCGCTGTCGCCGCCCTGGCTGCTGCCCGGGGGCTCCTGGTCTTCTTCTCCGAGCGGCGGGCAGCGGCCGCCGCGGCCCGGGTCAAGGAGCAGGTGCGGAGCCACCTCTACCGCAAGCTCCAGGCCCTGGGGCCGGCGGGGCGTGCCGGCGAGGAGACCGGTCCCCTCGTGGAGGCGGTGACCGCAGGGGTCGAGGGGCTGGAGCTCTACGTGGCCCGCTTCCTTCCCCACCTGGCCCTGGCGGCGGTGCTGCCGCCAACGGCCCTCTTCTTCGTCTTTCCGGCAGAGTGGCGGGCGGGTCTCGTCCTCCTCTTTTCCGCCCCCTTCATCCCGCTTCTCATGGTCCTCATCGGCAGCGGCTCCGAGAGCCTCAACCGCCGTCAGTGGGGGCGCCTCTCCCGCATGGCGGGGCACCTCCTCGACCTCGTCCAGGGGCTTCCCGACCTGAAGATCTTCGGCGCGGCCCGGCGCGAGGCCGAGGCTGTGGCCCGGGTCTCCGAGGCGTATCGCCAGGGAACCATGGCGGTGCTCCGGGTGGCGTTCCTCTCGGCCTTTACCCTGGAGTTTTTCGCCACCGTTGGTACGGCGGTGGTGGCGGTGGTGGTCGGCTTCCGCCTCCTGGGAGGGGGACTAAGCCTCGCCGATGGGCTTTTCGTGTTGCTGCTGGCCCCCGAATTCTACCTGCCGCTGAGAACCCTCGGGCTCTCCTACCACGCCCGGATGCAGGGAACAGCCGCTGCCGAGCGGATTGTGCCCCTTCTGGCACTTCCCGAACCCGAGGGGTACGGAGGTACCCTGCCGGTTCCAGCGGGGCCGCCGGCCATCCGGTTCGAAGGGGTCACCTTCCGCTACGGCGGTGAGCGGGGCGGGGTGAGCGGCATCGGCCTGGAGTTGCCGGCCGGGAGCCTCACGGCCCTGGCCGGGGAGAGCGGCACCGGCAAGAGCACCCTGGTACGCCTCTTGGTGGGACTGGCCCGTCCCGAGGCGGGGCGGATCACGGTGAACGGCGCCGATCTCGCCGATCTGGACCCGGCCGCCTGGCGGGAGCGCCTCGCGTGGGTTCCCCAGAGCCCTTTTTTCTTCAAGGGGACGATCCGGGAGAACCTCTGCCTCGGCCGTCCCACCGCCGACGGGGCGGAGATCCGCGCCGCCCTGGAGGCTGCGGCAGCCGACGTCTTTGTGAATCGCCTGTCGCTGGGGCTCGACACGGAACTGGGGGATCGGGGTGCCGGGCTCTCCGGCGGGGAGCTCCGGCGCCTGGCCCTGGCTCGGGCGTTCCTGCGCGATGCTTCGCTGGTGGTTCTTGACGAGCCCACCGCTGGCCTTGATCCGGAGAACGAGCGGCTGGTGGGGGAGGCCCTGGAGCGGCTGGCCGCTGGGCGGACGGTGCTCGTCATCAGCCACCGGGAAAAAACCGTCCGCAGGGCGGCGCGGGTCGCCGTCATGGCTGGGGGGCGTCTTGAGCGGGTGGTGGCGCCGGCGGAGTTCCTGGCCGCCATGGCGGGAGAGGTGGCGGCATGAGGGAGCTCTTCCGGATCCTGGCCGTCTCCCGGCGCCAGTGGCCCTGGATGGTGACCGGGATACTCCTCGGCGTCGCCGTCATAGCCGCCAACACGGCCCTCATGGCCCTTTCCGGCTGGTTCATCGCCTCCATGGCCGTGGCCGGGGCAACTGCCGTTCCCTTCAACTACTTCTTCCCGGCGGCCGCCATCCGGGCCCTGGCCATCCTCCGGACCGTGGGGCGTTATGCCGAGCGGCTGGCGACCCACGAGGCAGCGTTCCGTATTCTGGCCGACCTTCGGGTCTGGCTCTTCCGGCGGCTGGAGCCCCTGGCTCCGGCCAGGCTTGAGCGCTACGCGGGGGGCGATGTGGCCGGCCGGCTCCGGGCCGACGTGGACGCCCTGGAGAGCCTCTACCTCCGGATCGTGGCGCCGCTTGTTACCGGCGCGGCCTCCATCGTCCTGGCGGTTCTCGTTGCCGCCCGATGGAGCGTGCCGACGGCCCTGGCGCTCCTCGCATTCCTCCTGGTTGCCGGGGTGGCGCTTCCCCTCGCGGCCCGGCGTCTGGCGCAGGAGCCGGGGCGACGCTCGGCGGAGCTTTCCGGGGAGCTCCGCACGGCAGTGACCGAAGGGCTCCTGGGGGCCGAGGAGCTGATTCTCCTAGGCGCGGCGGAGCGTCAGGCGGCTCGGGTCGATCACCTTTCGTCCCGTCTCGTGGCCGAGCAGGAGCGCCTCGCTGCCATCGGCGGCCTTACCCTGGCCGGCGGGGTTGCCTGCGGCGGCCTCGGCGTGGCAGCGGTCCTTGCGGCCGGGAGCGTCTCGGTGGCCGCGGGGCTTGTCTCCGGACCGGCCCTCGTGATGCTCGTTCTCTTCGCGGCAGCGGCATTCGAGGCAGCCGGCGGCATGCCGGCGGCCCTGCAGCTGGTTCCTTCAGCCCGGGAGGCGGTGCGACGGATCCGGGAGCTGGCCGACGCGCCGGTGCCGGTCCTCGATCCCCCTGCTCCGGAGCCGCTACCTATCGGAACCGGCATCGCCTTCCACAACGTCTCCAGCGCCTACGATCCGGCCCTGCCGGTCCTCCATGGGTTCAGTCTCGAAGTCCCGGCCGGGGAGAAGGTGGCCCTTGCCGGCCCCAGCGGCGTGGGCAAGAGCACTCTGGCCGAGATACTGCTCCGTTTCAGGGACTATGCCGGCAGCGTCACCGTCGGCGGTATGGAAATTAGCCACCTGGCGGCCGACGAGTTGCGGGGCCTGATCGCCGCGGTTCCCCAGCGGCCCCATCTCTTCAACGACACCATCCGGGAGAACATCATGGTGGGGAATCCTGCGGCGGGAGATGCGGAACTGCGCCGCGCCCTGGAGGATGCCGGTCTTGCGGCGTGGGTGAACGCCCTTCCCCTGGGGCTCGACACCCCCGTGGGGGAGGGAGGAAGCGCCGTCTCGGGGGGAGAGGCCCGGCGGATCGCCCTGGCCCGGGCACTGGTGAAGGATGCGCCGATCCTCCTGCTGGACGAGCCCACCGAGGGGCTCGACGCGGCCACCGAGCGAGAGGCGGTGGCCCGCCTGGCTGCCCGGACCGCGGGGAAGACCGTGCTGGTCATCACCCATCGTCCCGCCTGTTTCGTCCTGGCCGACCGTGTGGTGCGGATGGAGAAAAATGAGTAGAAGACAGAAGGGAAATCCGATGGTCCGTTTTACTGCCTTACTCGTGGTTAGCCTGCTGATCCTGCAACTGAAGCCTGCTGCAGCCGAAACCCTCCTGGTGACGGTCACGGGTTTTCGGGGCATCAAGGGGACCCTCTATGTAACCGTCTGGCGTGACGAGGCTCATTTTCTCACCGATCTCCGTCACGCCGCGGCACGGAGGGTACTGCCGGTCTCCGGGCCGGAGATGACGGTGGCGGTGGATGGGCTTTCCCGTGGCGTCTATGCGGTGACGGCTTTCCAGGATGAGAACGGCAACGGTGAACTGGACAGAAACTTCATTGGCATGCCGAAGGAGCCGGCAGGGGTGTCGAACGACGCGAGGGGGGTGATGGGGCCGCCGAAATTCAGGGATGCGGCGGTGGCGCTGAATGGGGCTTCACGGAATATGACGCTCAGGCTCAGGTAGGCGCGGGGGGCTCACCCCGAGCCCGAGCGTTGTTCGCTACTTCTTGCCTCGTCCGGATCTGGGGCCTGAACCGCTCTTTCCATGGGAGGCGCCGCCGGTAGCGGGGCCGCTTTTCCCGCGGCTCCCCCCTCCGGGCCCACTCTTCCCTCGGCTCCCTTCGGAGGTAACCGCGCCTGGTCCGCTCGCTCTGCGGCCGCTTCCGGGTGCGCTCGCACCACGGCTGCCGCCGGCCGGGCCTCTGCCCGGTCCCCCCTTGCCGCGCCTGGCTCCACCGGGGGCGGGTTTCTGCTTTTGTGGCCGCGCAATGCTCACGGTGATGGCGCGATTTCTCAGAAGCGCCCCGTCCAGGGTCTCGACGGCTTCTTTGGCCTCTTCGGCCGTCGCCATCCGCACGTAGCCGCACCCCTTGAACTCGCCGGTCTCGGGATCGGTGATCAGGTGGACCGACGTGACGGTGCCGGCCACCGTAAACATCCTTCGGAGATCGTCCTCGGTCGCCTCGTAGGACATGTGACCCACATATAATTCCTTGTTTGCACTCATGCTGTCGCCTTTCTTTGAAACCTTTGCCCGATGGTACCAGATTGCGGCCGGAAAGGGAAACGGGCTTTTCCGAAAAAACCGCGGCGGAAAAAGGGATTGCCGCCCAAGCAGTAGAAATGGTATAACCAGTCCAGTACGTGAACCACAGGGTCACCCCTGTGGTTTTTTATTTTACCAGAGGATAGAAGGAGTCACACAAGAGCATGATCAGCGCATCGAACGTCACCCTCTCCTACGGCAAGAGGGTTCTCTTCAAGGACGTGAACATCAAGTTCACCCCCGGCAACTGCTACGGCCTCATCGGCGCCAACGGCGCCGGGAAATCCACCTTCCTCAAGATCCTCGCCGGCGAGGTGGAGGCGGACAAGGGGGAGATCTCCGTGGGCTCAGGCGAGCGGATCGCGGTGCTGCGCCAGGACCAGTTCGCCTTTGACGAGGAGGTGGTCTTCAACACCGTCATCATGGGGCACGAACGGCTCTACAAGGTAATGGCGGAGCGGGAGGAGATCTACTCCAAGGGTGATTTCACCGAGGAGGACGGCATCCGCTCGGCGGAGTTGGAGGGGGAGTTCGCCGAGATGAACGGTTACGAGGCCGAGAGCGAGGCGGCGGTGCTCCTGAACGGCCTCGGCATCCCCGAGGAATTGCGCCATAAAAAGATGAAGGAGCTGGAACCGGGAGAGAAGGTGCGGGTGCTCCTGGCCCAGGCCCTCTTCGGCAATCCCGACGTGCTGCTGCTGGACGAGCCCACCAACAACCTGGACCTGAAATCCATCACCTGGCTGGAGGATTTCCTCTCCCGCTTCCAGAACACGGTCATCGTGGTCTCCCACGACCGCCACTTCCTGAACCAGGTCTGCACCCACGTGGCCGACATCGACTTCGGCATGATCAAGGTCTACGTGGGGAACTACGATTTCTGGTACCAGGCGAGCCAGCTGACCCTGCGGCAGAAGCAGGAGGAGAACCGCAAGTCGACCGAGAAGGCCAACGAGCTGAAGGAGTTCATCCAGCGCTTCAGCTCCAACGCCTCCAAGGCCAAGCAGGCCACCTCCCGGAAGAAGCTCCTCGACAAGCTGACCCTGGAGGAGATGCCGGTCTCCTCCCGCAAGTACCCCTACGTGGTCTTCAAGCCCGAGCGGGCCTGCGGCGACATCATCCTGGAGATCCAGGGGCTCTCGAAGTCTGTGGACGGGGTGCAGGTGCTCAACAACCTGGACCTCATCGTCCGCAAGGGGGACAAGATCGCCTTCGTGGGGGCCAACAGCCAGGCCAAGACGACCCTCTTCCAGATCCTGGCCGGGGAGCTGGAACCGGACGCCGGGACCTTCCGCTGGGGGGTGACCATCACCCATTCCTACTTCCCCAAGGAGAACAGCGCCTTTTTCGAGGGGGACCTGAACCTCATCGAGTGGCTTGGCCAGTACTCACCTCCCGCTGAGGGGGAGAGCTTCGCCCGGGGGTTCCTGGGGCGGATGCTCTTCTCTGGGGACGAGGCCACCAAGAAGACCAGTGTCCTCTCCGGGGGGGAGCGGGTCCGCTGCATGCTCTCCCGCATGATGCTCGCCGGCGCCAACGTCATCATGCTGGACGAGCCCACCAACCACCTGGACCTGGAATCGATCACCGCCCTCAACAACGGGCTCATCGCCTACCCGGAGGTGATCCTCTTCGCCTCCCACGACCACGAGTTTGTTTCCACCGTGGCGAACCGGGTCGTGGAACTCACCCCTGGCGGGGTCATCGACCGGGTCATGAGTTTCGACGACTTCCTGGAGGATGAGGGGGTTGCCCGGGAGCGGGACGAGTTGTATCACGGCCACGTGGAGGCGAGCCTGTAATCGGAGCGGGAATTGCCCGGTCGAATAATAATAAAATACACCCTTTGGCGTGACAAAATCCCCCTTTTGCAAGGGGGATTTTTTTTGAAATCATAATAAAATACGTCAATTAGTTGCGGAAATAGCGTTGAAGTTGCTGAAATTTAGGGTGAAATTATATGTTTTTGCTTTAAGAAATAATATTGGAATCACTTTACTTTATTTTTATTTGTGATATCTAATTCAATTGGTGTGTATGTTTTAATTATGCAGCTTGCTGAAAGGGTCGCTCATGCAAGAGGCTCTGCTGGGGATTCTTGATTTTGTTGCCCGCTTCACCGGCGGGCACGGCGGCATTGATGACGAAGTGGCAGTGTATTTCGTCCTTGCAGGGGCGATGTGGCTGAACCTTCTCTTTTTCGCGTTATGGAGAAGGCGCAATGAAGCCAATTCCCGGGAGGCACTGCTCGTCCTGGGGTTCAGTGCCGGCCTGGCGCGGGAGCTCTTCATGCTCGCCATGGCCATAGGCCAGAAAGCGCTGATGGTCGATCCCCGTCACCTGCACGCGTTCTTCCCGCCGGTCGAGCATGTGCTTTCGGGGGTGGCGACCGTTATTGTTGCCGCCGCGTTCATGCGTTATCTCACCGGCAATTTCTCCCTTGCCCGCAACTATCTTGGCATAGGCATCGTTCTCACTCTCTCCTGTTATGGCGCCACGTTCAAATGGTGGGCACACTACATAATGGCCAATCCGGCATCCAAATTCGGCCAGACCTGGTGCGACGTCCTTTTCCACACGGTCGCGGCGTTGCTCATCGTTTTTCCCACCTGGCACCTCTTCCGCCACCGTACCGGCTGGCTTCGAAACATCATCTGCTTCGCTCTCGCCTGTTTCTTTCTCACTGAAACGCTCAAGCTGGTCGATATTGCCTGCGGAGAGCGGTACGAATACATTTTCACCCCCATCCGCCGCAGTTTTAATCTCATCGGCATCTATGTGCTGGGCTACGTCTACATCCGCGAACAGGAGGCGAGGCGGAGGCGGGCGAATGCGAAAATTGCGGAGAGTGAGAAACGCTATCGAACCCTTGTGGAAAACGTCAATCTAGGCATCTCCCTCATTGACAGCAACAACCGCATCGTCATGAACAACGGCTATCTGGAGAAGATGTTCCGGAAGAATGCCGAGAAACTGACCGGACGTTTCTGCTACCGGGAATTCGAGAATCGGGACGAATGTTGCGACAACTGCCTCGGCGTCGAAGCAATGACCACGGGAAGAGCCGTATCGAGGGAAGTTGAGAGAATATTGGCTGACGGCGAGCCGTCCGGACTGCGTCTGAGTGCTTTCCCCGTCTTCAATGAGCAGGGAAAGGCGACGAAATTCATCAAGGTGGTGGAGGACATAACCGACCGCAAGCGCGCTGAGGAGAAAATCAGGCGCCTTGCCTATTATGACTCACTGACGGGGCTCCCCAACCGGCCCCTCATGATGGACCGCCTGTCCCAGGCCATCAGGCATGCCCGAAGGCACGGAGAGGTGGTGGCGCTTCTCTTCCTCGACCTGGACCGCTTCAAGGACGTCAACGACAGCCAGGGGCACCGGGTAGGCGACCGGCTTCTGCAGGATGTTGCGGCACGGCTGGCAGGCTGTACCCGCGAAAGCGACACCCTGGCGCGTCTCGGCGGGGACGAATTCGTCATCATCGCCCCCGGGGTGCGGGCTGCCACCGATGCCTCGTTGCTGGCGGACAAAATCCTGGGGGCCCTGGCCGAGCCGTTTATGCTGGACAGGCAGACGCTCCACATCGCCACGAGTATCGGAATCGTCCTCTTCCCGTCGGACGGTGGGAATGGCGAGATGCTGCTGCAGCGGGCCGACATGGCGATGTATGCCGCCAAGGATCGTGGTGGGAACTCCTACCGGTTTTTCTCGGCGGAGATGAACACCAGGGCCGTGGAGCGCCATGAGCTTGAGGAGGACATGCGGCAGGCGCTGACGAATGGCGAATTTTTCCTCATGTATCAACCCCAGGTGAATACCGGCTCGTGGAAGGTCGTCGGGGTGGAAGCGCTCATCCGCTGGAACCATCCCCGCAAGGGGGTCATTCTCCCCTCGCGGTTCATTCCTGTTGCGGAGGAGACGGGATTCATCTCCAAGCTGGGGAGATGGGTTCTTGAGGAGGCATGCCGCCAAGGGGCACAATGGCAGCGGGACGGACTGCCGCCGCTGCAGATCGGGGTGAACCTCTGCGCGAGGCAATTCACCCATGAGGAGATCGTCGGCACGGTTAACGACGTGCTCCAAAAGACGGGGCTGCCGTCAGAGCTGCTGGAGATTGAGCTGACCGAAACGATGCTGATGGATTCGGAGACCGCGGTTTCCACGCTCGGGCAGCTCAAGGCTCTGGGGGTGCGCCTGGCGATAGATGACTTCGGCACGGGATACTCTTCATTCAACTATCTCAAGCACTTCCCCCTCGACCGGATCAAAATCGACCAGTCCTTTATCCGTGACATCGGCCAGAGCCGCAGCAACGGGGCCATCATCGAGGCCATCATTGCCGTGGCGCGCAGCCTCGGCCCTGAAGTGCTGGCCGAAGGGGTCGAAACCGAAGAGCAGCTCCGCTACCTGATGTCGATAACCTGTGCCGACATCCAGGGGTTCTATTTCTCCCGTCCCCTCCTGCCTGACGACGTTTCTCATCTCATGCGCGAATCACTTCCCGGCTCCGGGACGCACCGCTACACCTGAATGAACAACTGAAGCTGTGAAGTGTCTTTATCCTGAATCCGGCAGTTGAAGCCATCCTCCGTTTTGCTTCGAGGGCTCTCTTCGGATTGCTCCAACTGCCTTATCTCCCTTGATTCCTAGATCGGCTTGAATTCCTCGTTGAACGAGTTCTGGTTCTCCCGCCGCTTTGCGGCGCTGCTCCCGGTGTCGATGGATGCCTTCGTCAGTTCGTAGGCGTCGTTGAGCATCTGGACAAAGCGCGTCTCGACTTCTTTCTGTCGCCCCTCGTTCAGCTTTTTGTCGACTCCGTACTTGGCCATGATCTGCCGGAAGGTGGCCAGGTCCTCCTGGAGCATCGTGTCGCGGGGAGTGGCAGTGAAATAGTCGTTGAGCTTCTTCGTCCGCGCCGGGTCGTCGAGGAGCCGCTGCACGAAGGCGGTGTACTCCGTGAGGAAGCCGGGGGCGTTGCGGACGAACATGACGTTGTTGCTGTCCATCATGAAGCTGCGGACGTCGGCGTTGGCCGAGCCGATAGTGACGTCGTCCCCGAACACCGAGACCTTGGTGTGGAGCGAGAGGGGTTCATCGGGCCGGGCCTGGTACTCGTAGTAGTCGAATTTCGCCCGCTTGGCCGGGTCTCCCTGCTGCTGGTAGAACTCGGTGAACGCCTTGAGGGCGTGGCGGGCGGCGAGGTTCACCACGTTGAGGTCGGTGGTCTGGATGGAGTTGGTGAGGACCGTGACGGTGACGTTGGAGCAGTCGTAATCGCCGTTCACCATCCGGCTCAACTCATGGGTGAGGTTGGCGGCGGGGAAGAAGTAGGCGTTATGGAGAATAAGCCGCTTCGGGGCATCGGGGGTGGCAGCGGCGCAGACCTGCGGAATCTCTTTAAGCCAGACGTCGTGGATGTACTTCCCGCTCTTTGCCTCCTCGCCGGCAGGGGCGCCGTAGGTCCGTACCCGCTTCTCCGGGGGGAGCGCCTTGTTGAACGGAATGTTTTCGAGGTAGGCGAGGACGCTGCCGCTATCCACGGCGAAGGTTTGCGCCGGCTGTTTCGGAATCGTGGGAAGGTAGGTCTCGTTGTAGGCCCGGGCGTTATCCTCCATGGTCTTGCGGCAGTCGGCCATCCGTTCGTCCAGGGAAGGAGCGGTCTTCTGCAGCTCATTCTTGATGCAGGCGTCGCGCTCCGCTTTTCCCGTCTCCCCGTCACAGGCCTTCTCGGCATATTTCATGGCGATGACGAAGTCGTTGGGGGCATGCTGGCGCACCTCGGCCAGCGGGGCCACCATGGTATCGAAATTCCACAGGGAGTCGAACGCCGTGGCGACCCCCCCTCCCCCTTGGGAAAGGAGGGCATGGATGTCGGTGTCCATGAAGACGTACTTGCTGGTCAGGGGATTGGGGCGCATGTGGTAGGAGTTCTCCACGTTTCGTCCCCCCATCTGGAGCTCCTTGTGGTCCACCAGGAGGAGCTTGTGGTGGAGGTAGTCGGTCAGGTGGTCCCAGTCCCGCAACTCGTCATCCGAGAGCTTCCTGTCGACCGGCAGAAGCGAGGTGACGGTCTCCTTGATGGGGTTGAGCTGGGCACCGTACATGGCAAAGGCGAAGAAGAGCTCCGCATCTGATGCCAGCCGCTGGAAGGGGGCGCCGGTCCTCGACTCCCAGTAGGTCTTGCCGAGACGCTTTAGCTGCTCCTCCTGCTCGGGAGTGGTTGCGGAGGCTCCACCCTTCAGGCTCTGGACGTCGATCTGCTGCCCGCTCTGGGCGGCGAGCGCCATTACGTCGCCCCGCTTCGAGCAGAGGCCGGAGAGGAAGAGCCCCGAATTGCCGATATCGAGGTTTGATATGTTCCGGTCCGCCGCCGGCATGCCGTTGATCGTCTCGTCGGCGAAGAGCTTGTCGATGGCGGCGAATTTTTCGGCGCTGCATGCCTCGGGTCTGGCCGCCGCGGTTTCGGGGGAGCAACCCATGGTCAGATAGACGGCGTCCTTGATGATGTTGCGGGTCGGCCGGTTGTAAAATCGTACGTGGAGGTTCCCGTTCCCCTCCTTCTCCATGAGGGAGAAGAGGTCGAGGTGCTTGTAGTTGGTGTGGTAATCCACGAGGAGCCTCACGGTAACCCCACGCCGCGCCGCGTCCATGAGGGCTGAGGTCAGCACCGACGAGCTGTGGTCGTCGGCATAGATGTAGTACATCATGTCGATGGAGCGCTGCGCGCCCCGGACCATGCGGAGCTTGGAGAGAAACGCCGCGTCGTTGTCGGTGATGACCTGGGCCTCGGTGATGGAGAGGGGGCCGGCGGATGCCGCCTGGCTGACGGTGTCGAGGGGAAGACCTGCCTGCTTCTGCGTGGCGCAGCCGGTCATGGCGAGGGCAAGGAGCAGGGGGGCGACGAAACGGGTTTTCATGGGGGCCTCCGTTAGTAGATTGCGGTTATTCTTCGACAATGGTCGTGAACAGGATGAACTGCCGCATGAAATCGATGAACCTCTCGTTCCAGATGTCGCCATGGCCGTCGATTATCTGCTTGTCAACCGCCACTACGTACAAGGGGTTGCGGGGGAGCGATTTTCCCAGGTGCGTGAGCCTGGCGTTCCCCAAGTCGAGGCTCCAGCCGTTGCGGGACGAAAGGTCGATCCACTGCTGCCGCAATGACTTGGCCGTGCGTAAATCGGCCACTTTCTTCTCAGGCGTCTCCGTGGCTTGGGGTGGAGCCGCCTCGGCCTCGGGGCGCGGGCGCAACTCGTGGGTGCGGTACGGCTCGAAATGCCCCACGGCGTGCCGGTCTGCCTGTTTCTGCTTGCCGTCGTCGGGACGGTATTTCTCGAAGAGAGTCGAGAGCGTGCGTCCAACGGGGAACGCCGTCTTGGTCGCCTGATCCGTTTCCGAGGTGAAGATCGCCACGAGGGGGAGCTGCCCGTCGGCGTACCACTTCCTCACCCCGGCCAGGTCGTGGAGTGGCGTGAAGCGGGACGCTTCAAAGGCGGGGTTCACGAGGATCACGAGATCGCCGAAGGTCTGCGGTGACTCTGCATCCCCCGAGAAACGGTCGACAAGGATCTGCGAGAGGGCAGAGTAGACCATCTCCCCGCCGAAGCTGTGGCCGACGATGATTAGCTTGGTCTGGGCCAGCCTGCTCTTGGTTTCGTCGTAAACCTTCAGGTGCGAGAACTGTACCTCCTCAAGCTGCACCAGGAGGTCGGTCAGGGCGCCGTGGCCAACCTTGTCGGCCGTGTTCTTGCGGTCCCAGAAGGAGAGGGTCCTGAACGGCTCCACGTTGGCGGAGAGCCCCCGCCACCCGACATAAATCCCCGCCACCTTCCGCTCCGGCCGTCCTTCGCTCTGGCTGGCAAGGTGCTCATAGGAGTAGATCCGTTTGAGCGTCTCCCTGAATGACGCCACGTTGTCGTCGTCGAACGAGGCGTTGTGCCGCCATCCGTGCACATAGACGACCATAAGGAGGCCGGACTCCAGCGCATCCTTCTCCAGGAGGCGGTCGATCAGCACATTGGCCTGTTTCCTGTCCCAGAACCACCCCTGGTCGTCGAACTCCACGAAGCCGAGAAGGTACTCGTCGTTCTGTTCCAGGGACGACTTTCTGCATTCGGCCCCTTGCTGGGCGACGTTGCAGGGCTCGTACGAGGTCCGGTACTGGTCGTTGCCGACACAGCCGGTCAGGAGGGCAGCAAGCGCCAGGCTGATAATTCCCTTGGAAAACCATCTCATAACAGCACCTCCGGGGAACTTGCGAAATAGTTTGCTTTACAATGGCGGTGTTCAGGGGACAGGGGCAAACCCTGTAAACACGTAGTCGTTACCCTTCACCGGCTGATGGCAGCCAAAGCACTCCTGCGCGAAACCGGCATCCTTGCCGTAGGGCTTGAGCCCGGTCCCCACGAAACGGGCAAAGCCCCATCCTCCCGTTGCCTTGTACTTCTTGGCATCCTTCACCATGAATTCCACCTGGGCGAACTCGCCGGGGATGGTGGCCACCGGGAACTTCGGGTGCTTTACCGCGGTCCATGCCACCTTTGCCATTATCGTCCCGTCGGGGAAGGGGCGCGTCCCCTCCTTCATGGCTTTCATGGCCGTGTCGTTGCCGAAAATGACCCGGATGTGTCCCTTGTCATCCCGGTAAGAGGGGGCGATCACCTGCCAGTTGCGGTACCCCTCGATCAGGGGAATGCCGTTGGGTGCCACCGGCCGGTCTTTCCCCGGGGTAAGAACGGGCAGCAGCATGATAATGAGGGTTCCGATCATGGTTTTCATATGGACCTCCGGGGGTGAATTTTGTGGAGGATGGGGTGGCCGAGGCGGTGAATTCAGGGCGGCGGATGGAGAAGGTCGGGGACGGGGAAGGAGAGTCAGAGGGGGAGAAATCAGGTGCCGTCCCTGGCAAGCCCCTGCCGTTCAGGCAGGGAGCCGGCTCGTCCTGAGCGTTTCATTGGTGAAAGTATATCGCCCGAACTCTCCTGGGCAAGTGCTCAACGGGCTGCGGGAGAAGCCGTGTCAGAAGGAGTGGTGGAGGAGTTCCCTGCATTGCCTTGCTTGTGGCTGCATTTTGAAACGCCCATCAACAGAACGCCAACGATAAAGACCAGGACCATTATCTTTCCCATAGAGATTCAAATTCCTCCGTAACGTGCGGATCAAGGGCTGGAAGCGCTTGAGTGAAAGCAGACAAATTAGAACCGGTTAAATGCACGTTGTCAAGAGTTAAGAATATCAGCCCCATAGCCGGTATTGCCTTTCTCCGCCTCACCTGACAAAACGCGGGAATGTGCTACACTCTGGACACCGGGCGACCATCGGCGTCCCCGCTCAATTCCATCAAGGCTGTCACCTGCTCCCATGGATAATGGATCCCCTCTCATCGCCAGGGTGAAAAAGCATGCCGTTGCCGTCTGCTGCGTCCTTCTCTCCGTCCTTGCCCCGGTAACGGCTACCTGCTCCGAGGAGGCGGAATACCACACCCCCCTGGCCGGCGAACCCCTCAGTGGTGTGCTGTGGGGGCACCGGTTCGATATCCCGGCCAGGGACCGGGACTACGTCCGCTCTTTCACTCTCGGCGGGGTCTTTTTCTCTCCGAAGGTGGGGAGCGACTGGGGGGTTCCCTTCGGCGCCTTCTACTGGAGGAAATACAAGGAGCCGTGGCGCTCCCGGGCGGTCATCGGGGGCTTCGTCAACGATCTTGACCTAGCGCGGGACTTCGGCCGCTTCCAGCTCCTCGGTCACTGGGACAATAACACCATCCCCTTTCCCTCCGACGAGATTATCGACGGGAAGGAGGTCAAGTCGACTTCCATCATCTACGGGAGCTTCAACGGCGGCGTCGGGGTGGGGTACCGGCTCCCGGTGGAACCGTTCCAGTCGGACAACGCCCTGAGGGTGAAGCTCCTCTACAACGCCGGCTATCTCTACACGGGGAGGGTGTCCGATACCGGCGCCGACGTGAAGCTTCCCCCGAGCACCTTCGTTCACGGTTTCAAGCTCTCTGCTGACTACGACTCCATCCGGCGCAACATCATGGAGCTCCCCCACGAGGGGTGGGCCGGGGGGATCGCGGTTGAGCTGGGCAGGCGGAATCACTGGAGCGACCACACCTTCGGGGGAACCGTCTTCAGGGGGGACAGGACTCGGGACTATCTCAAGGTTTCCGCTTTCTTCACCGGGGCCACCGGCATCCCCGGCCTCTCGGAGCGCCACCGCCTCATCGGCATTCTTCACGGCGGCTTTGCGCCCAAAGACAGCATCGACCGCTTCTCCGCCTTCCGCATCGGCGGCGGGCCGTTCCCGAGCGAGACTGACGACCTCTACCGTTACTGGTATCCGGGGGCCATGTTCAACCAGTTCCCGGCCTCGGATTTCGTCGTCGCCTCCCTTGAATACCGCTATGAACTTCTCTTTTTTCTCTACCTCCACCTGCGGGGGACCGTCGCCGAGGTGAACCGTCCCTTCTTGCGGCAGGACCGGTTCAATATCTCCCGTCTCGACTTCACCCACGACTACAGCGGGGCGTTCTCGCTGGGTCTCACGAGCGGACTCCCCTGGGATTCCCAGCTCTATCTGGAATACACCTACGACACTCGCATCCTGCGAAACGGCGTGGGAGGAAGCAGCTTCCTCGCCCAGTGGTCAAAGTCGTTCTAGAATCCGGCGCTACAGTTGGGAAAGCAGCATGATAGGATGGGGGAACATGTGCCTTGACGACTTCCCGGTGAAGTCGATCAATTCACCATGTCCCCCCTGATGTCTGGTGAGGGTTAGTCCTTATCGTCCATCAACTCTTTCAGGTGATCGGACAATGTGAAAGGAGCAGGCTCGATCCTGCCGTAGAGCCCGTGGTTTTCGTCATCGGGACCGGCGGTGAAGAAGAGGGCATTGGTCGCTTGATCCAAGTGGCCGTTGCCGAAGCTCAACCCCCAGAGCCCGTCGATCTTGAGGGGATGACCGTCGGATTTGCGGAGTTGGCCGCGGAACGTGCCGTTGGCGACGTCATAGGCGTTGATCGTGCCGTCGCCGAAATTGCCGACCAGGAGACGATTGCTGAAGCGGCCGAAGTCCGCCGGCGCCATTGCCAGGCCCCAGGGGGCGTTCAGTTGGCCCCGTGTGGCGATGCGGCGGATGAGCTTGCCGTTGGCGTCGAAGACGTTGACGAAACCGAGCCCTTGCCCGGCCACGTCATCATGCTGCGCGGCGTCCTGCTTGGCGTAGGTCACGTAGATATTCCCCTGCAGGTTCTGGATGCCGAACGGGGCAAAGCCGGCAGGAATCTTCGGGTCGCTGAACGAGCCGGTAAGGGTTGCCGGCTTGAAATCCTTGTCGAAGACGTCGATCCTGTTGTTGTGAAAGTCCGTGGCGTAGAGGAAGTTGCCGGTGCCGTTGGCGGCCATGGCGAGACCCTTGTAGACGGCCCCCGACATGGAGTTGTCCACTTTGAGGATGGCGTTGGTCGGGTCCACCGTAGGGGACCATCCGGAGATCGTGCCGTCCTCGGTGGCGAAGATGAAGCGGCTCGGTCCCGAAGCGGTTCCTTTGCTGACCTCGAAGTCGTTGGAGCCGTTGAAGATGATGCCGGTGGGTTTGCTGGTGCCGGTGCTGCCGGGAGGGAGCGGGATGGTGACGACGAGGGACTGTTTTTGTCCAAGGCCGTTATAGAGTGTCGAGACGCCGGTGCCGTTGTCGGCGATCCAGACGACAGCAGTGGGATTGAAGACAATCCCCCAGGGGTTGACGAGGTCCGGATCGGTGTGGTCCGCAGGGATGGTTCCGTCGGACACCAGGTTGTGCTGCTGGTAGAACAGCTCCATTGCCTGGAGCGGCGGCGCGAAGCAGAGGGCGAGCACCGCCACCAGGGCGAATAAAGGTGACCACAGTTTCCGCGCAGGGAACATCGTTGCCAATCTCTTCATCGTGTACCTCCTTTTTCCTCTGATACCTTTGCCTCTAAGAATCCTTCCGGTCCAATGGGGATTGTTTTTATTCATCACCTCCTTTCTCCCAGGTGCGGCCACCACAGGAGTTAGTTCAGGGACAGCCTTGTTTGCCGGTGAGGAGTTGTCTTGGTGAAAAGGATGAAGTGGTCGGGGTACTGACCAGAGAAAAAAAGCATGGGAGAGGGTGTGAGGAGAATGGAATTACATGGTGTCATCCCTGTCATACCGCCTCGTGCGTCGCGCACCGAAGCCGACTCATCCTGAGCCTGGGGAAAGTATATTTCGGCGATCTTTCCCCGCAAGGAATCGGCGTATTTTTTTCCTCTAACCTTCGTAATCATCCTTCGGGTCTGAGAAAGAGTGAGATTGTCCGATGGCTTCCTCTGTGGCGCAACTGCACAGAATGATTGTGGGAACCCCTTTGATATCTCCCGGAATATGGTAGCCTTTCCGCAGTGAGACCAACGAAGCTGCGGAGAGGACGCTTCGCGGTAGGCCGCAAGGAGTGGAGATCATGAAACAGATCGTGTCAAATCGTGGTTTTCTGGTCAGGTTGGCGGTCATGGGACTCTGCCTTGCCGTTACGTCCGGGTGTCTCCACAGGACGCCGAAACCGGGAACCGTTCCCGATGAGGCGAAGCAGGCGAACCGCACCGCGGAGACGTTTCCCGCCGCCGCCGAGGATTATTTCCACGACATGGACGGCGGCATCCCCCTGACACCGGAAGAGGTTAAGGGACGGAACACCTGGATCGTCTGGACCGGCGGCAATGACCGGTTGTGGGACCGACTGACCGTCAAGAGCTTCGGCGCCCTCGATCTTCTGAAGGTCATCTCGTCCCACCCGAGCCTGAAGGCCAGCCGGGACAACCGCTTTTACTACCTTGGCCTTATCAATGAGCCGGGTTTCGAGAAGGCCACCGGGCCGGACCCGGAGCGCTTCGGGCTCTGGCTCGATAGGCGTCTCCCCGGTCAGCCCCCCGACCCCTTCGCAAACGATGCCAGGTATCCCGGCGTGAAGGTGGGTGCCCGGGGCAGCACCCTGCCGGTCGGTTCCTATTATGGCTGGACCACGGGGATCGTCGGACTCCGTCTCTTCCCGAATCCCGATTTCGACGGGGAAGCGGCCAGCAAATGGGACCCGGTGCGGTACTACACCGATCCGGACTACTACAACTCCCGGGACCTGGTTCGCCCCTACCGGGTCGGCATGTCGTGCGGTTTCTGCCATGTGGGCATGAACCCGGTAAATCCCCCAGCAGACCCGGAGAACCCCAAATGGGAGAACCTCTCCTCCAACGTGGGCGCCCAGTATTTCTGGGTTGACCGGATCTTCGACTGGCAGGCGGATCCGACCAGCTTCGTTTTCCAGCTGTTCCACACCGCCCGCCCCGGCACCCTGGATACCTCGCTGGTTTCCACGGACAGCATCAACAACCCCCGGACCATGAACGCGGTCTATTACCTTGGCCCTCGCCTTGAGCTGACAAAGCGTTTCGGCAAGGAGACCCTCGCCGGCGGAAGCCTCGACAACAGGCAGCTCAACGATTACGTGCCGGCCGACTCCCCCCTGGCGGCGTTCTTTGTCCCACCGGCCACCGTCTACACGCCGCGAGTCCTCAAGGACGGCTCCGACTCGGTGGGTGCCCTCGGTGCCCTGAACCGCGTCTATCTCAACATCGGCCTCTTCAGCGAAGAGTGGCTCCTCCACTTCAACGCGCTTGTCGGGGGGAAACCGCTCTCGCCGATCGAGATCGCCGTGGCCCGCAAGAACTCGGTCTACTGGCAGGCCACCGAGGCGCAGACCCCCGACATGGCGCTCTTCTTCCTGAAGAGCACCGCCCCCCACAAGCTGAAGGATGCCCCCGGCGGGAGCGCCTACCTGACCAATGACGCCGCGGTGCTGGAGCGGGGGAAGGTCGTATTCGCCGAAAACTGCGCCCGCTGCCATTCCAGCAAGCTGCCGACCCCGGCTGCGGGACTCGATCCGGGTGGATGTTCGGGAAAGGATTACCTTGACTGCTGGGACCGGTACTGGGAGTGGACCCGGACCGAAGACTTCAAGGCGAAGATGCGCGCCATCGTCACCGCCCCCGATTTCCTGGAGAACAACTTCCTCTCCGCCGAGTTCCGGGTTCCGGTGACGCTCCTCCAGACTAACGCCTGCAGCCCCCTGGCGACCAATGCCATCAGAAACAACATCTGGGATAACTTCTCGTCCGAAACCTACAAGGAACTCCCGTCGGTGGGGACCATCACGGTCTACAACCCCATGACCGGCGAGCCGGTCCGGTACAAGATGCCGGCGGGGGGACGGGGCTACACCCGCCCGGCGTCCCTGGTCAGTCTCTGGTCGACGGCGCCGTTCCTCCTGAACAACAGCATCGGCAAGTTCAACCCCAGCCCGTCGGTGGCGGCGAGGATGGAATCGTTCCAGGACTCCATCGAGAAGATGCTCTGGCCCGAGAAGCGGGAGAAGGATGCGGTGCTGGAGGACAAAGTTCCGGGGACCATTGACCGGACCACCACCCGCAGCTTCCTCCGGGTAGCCCCCGGTTATGTGCCCGAGGGGCTGGAGGGGCTTGTCAATTTCAGCGAGCGCTTCTTCCCGTACCTCTTCAGCGGCGGCGGCATCGAGATCGGCCCGATTCCGGCGGGAACGCCGGTGAGCCTCCTGGCGAGCCTGAACGTGATGCCCGACGATCTGACCCTGACGGAGCGTATCGCCTACCGGAAGAAGCTCCTCAAGCTCGCCCTGAAGATCAAGCATGACCTCAAGGCGCTGCCGAAGGACGCCAGCGACGAGGAAGGGCGGAAAGTCTTTGCGGACGTGGTGGGACCGCTCATGGAGATGAGCAAGTGCCCCGATTACGTGGTGAACCGGGGCCACTACTTCGGGACCGGCTACCTGACCGACGAACCGGCGCTCAGCGACCAGGACAAGCGGTCGCTCATCGAATTCCTGAAGACCTTCTGAACGGAGTCCATGGAGGGGTGAACATGGGTGCTGACTATGACTACATCGTGGTAGGTTCAGGAGCGGGGGGCGGGCCGCTGGCGGCCAATCTCGCCAAGGCGGGCTTCAAGGTGCTGTTGATGGAGGCCGGCGGAGACCACTGCGCGGAGAGCGAAACGGGACGCCTCATGTACGAGGTGCCGATCTTCCACGGATGCTCCACCGAATACAAGCCGTGTGAATGGGATTACTTCGTACGCCACTACACCGATGACGCCCAGCAGGCAAAGGACAGCAAAAAGGTGAGCGTGAACGGAAAAGACCATGTCTGGTACCCCCGCGCCGGCGCCCTGGGGGGATGCACCGCCCACAACGCCATGATCACCGTTCTCCCCCAGGATAGCGACTGGGACTACATCTCCCGAATCACGGGCGACGATTCCTGGCAGGGCGAGAAGATGCGCTCCTACTTCACCCGCATCGAGGACTGCCGCTACGTTCCTCCCCCGGGGTCGCCGAAGGCCCTCATCAGGGGTATCCTCTCGTCGCTCATCGACGTGGTCAAGGGGGACCTGGACTGGTTCGAATCCGGCAAGTCCCACGGTTTTGGAGGGTGGCTCGCCACGAGCACGGCCGATCCCGATCTGGTCCTGAAGGATCCCCAGCTCCTTGTCACGGTGCTGAAATGCGTCAAGGAGGTCCTCCATGATCATGTCGGACACCTGATAACGGGAATCGAATCACGCTTCGACCCCAACGACATCAGAACCGCCACGGAGAACCCCGAGGGGCTGGCAATCACCCCCCTGGCGGTGAAGAGCGGCCAACGGAACGGCCCCCGGGAGTACCTGCACCGGATACTGGCCGCGTTTCCCGACAACCTGACGATCATGACGAACACCCTCGCGACCCGCATCCTCTTCGAGGGGGCCCGGGCGGTGGGGGTGGAGTATATCGACCAGGCCCACGTCTACGGGGCCGACCCACAACGGATTGCAGACCCTTCATCCCTCCACCGTTCCGAAGTCCGCGCGAAACGCGAGATCATTGTCTCCTGCGGCGCCTTTAACAGCCCGCAACTCCTGATGCTTTCCGGCGTCGGCCCGCGCGCCGAACTGGAGCGGCTCGGCATTCCGGTGATCGCCGATCTCCCCGGGGTCGGCGAGAATCTGCAGGACCGCTATGAAGTCTGCGTGGTCTCCGAGTTCGCCCATGATTTCGAGCTGCTTCAGGGGGGGACGTTCGCTCCTCCCGGGCCGGGGGAGGCGCCGGACGAGTTCCTCGCGCAGTGGGAGAAGGATGGCACCGGCGTCTACGCCTCCAACGGTTCGCTCATCGGCATCATCAGGAAATCGAGCGCGGAACTGGCCGACCCCGACCTCTACATATTCGGCCTCCCCGGCTACTTCAAGGGATACGAGCCCGGCTATTCCGCGAACTTCTGCCACTACGGCAACAGATTCTCCTGGGCCATACTCAAGGCCCGTACCCAGAATACGGGGTGCGTGCAGCTCACCTCCACGAATCCGTGGGATCGGCCGACGATCAACTTCCACTCTTTCGGCGACGGCAAGCGTCCCAACGACCCGGACCTGGACGCGGTGCTCAGTGGCGTCCAGTTCGTCCGCTCCATGAACCAGCGGCTCGCGGACCGGGGAGTGATCACAGGAGAGGAAATCCCCGGGCCAGCCTGCGCCAGCGACGACCAGATCCGTGAGTTCATCATGAACGAGGCGTGGGGGCACCACGCCTCCTGCACAAACAAGATCGGCAACGACTACGACCCCATGGCCGTGCTCGACAGCCGCTTCCGGGTCCGTAAGACCGAGGGGTTACGGGTCGTGGACGCCTCCGTGTTTCCCAAGATCCCCGGCTACTTCATCGTGACGGCCATCTACATGATCAGCGAAAAGGCTTCGGACATGCTGATCGAGGATGCGAAGTGAGGACACGCGGCTACTTTTTAGCGAGATAGCTGGTGATAAGGTTCCGGTAGTTCGGGATGTAATTGGTGTGCACCGGATGGGCGGCCCTTTTCCGCGGGCGGCCCGGAAACGACAAACCCACCCATGATTGAAAGGAGCGAACAGTATGGCACAGATCGAATGGATCACCTCTCTTGCAGAGGGACTCTCAAAGGCTGGCAGGGAAAAGAGGCTCGTTCTCCTCGATTTCTTCAACCCTGGCTGAATTGGCTGCAAGCAGATGGACGCGGTCGCGTACCCCGATGCAGCTGTCATCGCATTCATCAACGACAACCTCGTACCCGTGCGGGTTCCGGCTGACGACCCGGTGCTCGGCCCGCAGTTCAAGGTCAAATGGACGCCGACTATCATCGTTCTCGATGCACAAGGGGACGAGCATTACCGCACTCTCGGCTTTTATCCGCCAGCAGACCTCATCCCGTCGCTCCTCCTCGGCATGGGGAAAGCCCGGTTCAACCAGCCCGACCGTCAGGCCGCCTGCCAGTGTTTCCGCAGGATCATCTCCGATTACCCGAAGAACTCCCTGGCACCGGAGGCCATCTACCTGAATGGCGTCGCCCGCTACATCGAGACCCACGACGTGACAAACCTGATCGGCATTTATGACCGCCTTGCAGCCGAATATCCCGACAGCCCCTGGCTGACAAGGGCAGATCCTTACAAATTGTTGAAGAGATGACCCTGAAACTTACGCCACTCATTCTGAAAAGTGGCCAGGAGTGACGACCATGCGGATAGGCATCGCCGCCGACCACGGCGGTTTCACCATGAAGGAGCGGATGGCTGCCGCCCTCAGGGAGGCGGGGTACGAGTTGACGGATTTCGGCGCTGAACGGCTGGACCCGGACGACGATTACCCCGATTTCGTCATCCCCTTGGCGCAAGCGGTTGGCGAAGGGAAGCTGGATCGGGGGATCGCCTTCTGCTCGAGCGGCGTGGGGGCTTCCATCGCCGCCAACAAGGTCCCCGGAGCACGGGCGGCCCTGATCCACGACGACTACTCCGCCCACCAGGGAGTGGAGCACGACGACATGAACATCATCTGCCTCGGCAGTCTGGTGGTGGGGTACGCCCAATCCTGGGAGCTGGTCAGGGCCTTCCTCGCCGCCACCTTCAGCGGGGCCGAGCGCCACCGTCGCCGCCTGGCCAAGGTGGCGGCCCTGGAACAGTGCGGGAGGTGACTATGCAACTTGGCATGATCGGCCTTGGGCGGATGGGTGCGGACATGGTGCGGCGCCTGCGGAAGGGGGGACATGAGTGCGTCGTGTACGATCTGAATGTCAATGCGGTCCAGTCGCTGGAGCGCGAAGGGATCGCTGGAGCGCGATCAATTGAGGAATTCTGCGCCAAGCTCGTCAAGCCGCGGGTGGTCTGGCTGATGGTGCCGGCCGCCGTGGTGGATTCGATGCTCCAGGACATTACCCCCCTGCTGGCGGCCAACGACATCGTGATTGATGGCGGCAACTCCCATTACCAGGATGATATCCGGCGTGCGGACCAGATGCGGGCACAGGGAATCAGCTACGTGGATGTCGGGACGAGTGGCGGCATCTTCGGTCTGGAGCGGGGTTATTGCCTGATGATCGGCGGCGAGAAACAGGCTGTGGAGCGGCTCGACCCGGTTTTCAGAACGCTGGCCCCCGGCATCGGCGCTGCCCCACGCACTCCCGGCCGCGAGAAACGGGAAGGAACCGCCGAACTGGGCTATCTCCACTGCGGACCGAGCGGCGCCGGGCACTTCGTCAAAATGGTTCATAACGGGATCGAATACGGTCTGATGGCAGCCTATGCAGAAGGATTGAACATCCTCCACCATGCCAATGCCGGCAAAGAGGGACAGGGTGCCGATGCCGAGACGGCGCCGCTCCGTAACCCCGACTTCTATCGCTATGACCTCGATCTCGCCGATATCACCGAGGTCTGGCGGCGCGGAAGCGTGATTTCCTCCTGGCTCCTCGATCTCAGCGCGACGGCACTGCTCGACAGCCCCGATTTGCAGGAGTTCCGGGGGCGGGTGTCGGACTCGGGGGAAGGGCGCTGGACCGTCGCTGCCGCCATTGACGAGGGGGTCCCGGCCCATGTGCTCAGCTCCGCACTCTACGAGCGCTTCAGTTCCCGTGGCGAGGACGACTTTGCCAATCGGCTTCTCTCTGCGATGCGCCACCAATTCGGGGGGCACCGGGAAAAGTCCTGACTGTCTGAGCATGCCCAAGGGGTAGATGGCGATGGATACAACAATGAACTCTCGGATGGAACCGACCGTGATGGTGGTCTTCGGCGCCGCGGGCGATCTTACGTGGCGCAAGCTTGTGCCGGCGCTCTACAACCTCTACCTTGACGGTCGTCTTCCCGAGCGGTTCGCCATCGTCGGGGTCGCCCGGCAAGAGATGGATGATGCGGGATTCCGTCGAAAACTCCGGGAGGGGGTGGACCTCCACTCACGGCGCAGCGTGACGGACGAGTCAACGTGGAGTGGCTTCGCCGACCGGCTGTCATACCTTGCCGGGGACTTCACCACGGCGGAAACCGGGGCGCTCCTCAGCCGGAGACTCGAAGAATTGGACCGGGAGTGGAACGGCCGGGCGGTTCGGGTCTTCTACTTCGCCATTCCTCCCGGCCTTATGGAAGCGGCGGCCCGCCAGTTGGAGAGCCTCGGCGTTTGCAGGGACTGCTCCCGGGACCGACTCGTGGTTGAAAAACCCTTTGGCCGCGACCTCGCTTCGGCCCGGCAGTTGAACGGGCTTCTCACCTCCCTGTTCGCCGAGACGCAGATCTATCGGATCGACCACTACCTGGGCAAGGAGACGGTGCAGAACATCCTCGCTTTCCGTTTCGCCAACTCTCTGTTCGAGCCGGTCTGGAACCGGCGCTACATCGACCACGTGCAGGTCACCGTCGCCGAAGCGGTGGGGGTGGGGAAGAGGGGAGGATACTACGATACATCCGGCGCCTTGCGTGACATGGTGCAGAATCACCTCCTCCAGATCCTCTGCCTGATTGCCATGGAGCCGCCGGTGTCGTTTTCCGCCGACGAGGTGCGCAACAAGAAGGTGGATGTCTTGCGGGCCATTCGTCCCATTCGCCCCGAAGAAGTCCATCGGGTGGCGGTCCGCGGCCAGTACGGCAGGGGGATGGTGGCCTGCGAGGGAGTGACAGGATACCGGGAAGAGCAGGGGGTGCCACCCGGCTCCGCCACCGAAACCTTTGCCGCCCTCAAGCTGTGGATCGACAATTGGCGCTGGCAAGGGGTGCCGTTCTATCTCCGGACCGGTAAACGCCTGCGCGCCAAGGTCTCCGAGGTGGCCATCCTCTTTCGTCCGGCTCCGCACCAGCTCTTCCCCTCCGCGGCCGTGGAGAGCTGGCAGCCGAACCGGCTCGTCCTTCGCATCCAGCCCGAGGAGGGGATTGCCTCCCGCATCCAGGTCAAACAGCCGGGAACGCGCCTGCTGCTGGGAGCGGTGGACATGGGATTCCGTTACCATGACGCCTTCCGCGCCGCCTCTCCGGAAGCCTACGAGACTCTGCTCCTGGACGTCATCTGCGGCGACGCTACCCTCTTCATGCGGGCCGACCAGGTGGAGAGCGCCTGGGGAGTCATTTCGCCGATCCTCGATACCTGGGAATCGGTGCCGCCGGCCGATTTCCCCAACTACCAGGCCGGCGGCTGGGGGCCGGAAACTGCTGATCTCCTCATCGCCAAGGAGGGGCACAGCTGGGTCCAACCCGACCTTCCAACGGAAGAGGGAGAGACGGAGGCTCCATGATCAGGGTCTGCCTCGACCGGGAAGCCTTGAGCATGGCTGCTGCCGAACTCTTTGCAACTGCGGCGCACTCTGCCGTGCGGGACACGGGGAGGTTTGCCGTTGCCCTTGCCGGAGGAGACACACCACGCCGTACCTACGAACTGCTCGCCCATGATCCATTCCGGAACCGGGTGCCATGGGAGAAAACCCATGTTTTCTGGGGTGACGAACGCTGCGTGCCTGCCGCTGATTCCCGCAACAATGGTCGAATGGCGGGCCGGGCGCTCCTCGACCATGTCCCGGTCCCGGATGGGCAGGTCCATCCCATGGTTTGCGGCCAGGCCCCGCAAGATGCCGCAAAGGAGTATGAAGCGCTCCTCCGCAGCTGGTTTCCCGGCGAGTTGCCGCGTTTCGACCTGATCCTGCTGGGGCTGGGGGAGAACGGTCATACCGCTTCCCTCTTTCCGGAAACACAGGTACTGGATGAACGGCGGCGCTGGGTGGCTGATGTCTCCCCGGCCAATGACGGGATGCACCGGCTCACCCTGACGGTTCCCGTCATCAACCAGGCATCCCGGGTCGTATTCCTGGTGTCGGGAGCCAACAAGGCGTCGATCCTGCGGGAGGTGCTGGAAGGCTCCCCTGACCCCCATCGCATTCCTGCCTGTCTGATCAGGCCGGCGGGGCAGTTGGTGTGGCTGGTGGACAGCGACGCCGCCCGCCTGCTTCGAAATGCCGCGTGACAGGGGCGTTTTATCGGAACACGATCCGGAAATCCTCCCGCTCCTTCGCCAGGTCCTTGAGAAGAGCAACGACCCGCTCGTAGTCCTTTCCCATTGATCGTTTCGAGTGTTCGCTATCCTCCCAGATGAGCTCCACCGGCCCCTCGATGTCCGTCGAGAGGACGTCCCAGAGGGCATCGAGGTTGCGGCCAAAGTAATCGGGAAGGGGGAGTTGGCGGGCGATCTCGTCGTACAGCTCGTCGAGGGAGTGGACAGTCCGGCCAGAAATGGTGCAGCGCTTCACTCGCTTTACTGGCATGGGGGGACCTCCGTGAAGGTGCGATAATGGTCAACTGTCACCATCCTCAGGCCGTCATTGGAGTAAATCAGGCGCTTTGCTCCCCGGTGTCCCCCCTTGTAGTCCAGGTCAGCCTCATGCCATTTCTTGCCGCCGGCCGGCAGCCGCCCCTCCCTGTTGGCAAACCGGTCGCCCCCGATGCTCTTCCCTTTGAGCCTAGTGGAGGCCCAGAGGTCTCTTCCCGGTCTCCATCCCATCTTTTTCGCCTGACTTTTGGTCACGAATTTCGGGGGAAGGTTCCTGTTGTTGCTTCCATTGAGGCTCTGGAGCATGGCGGCCAGTTCCCCTTCGTCGATCGTGGGTCTGAGCTGCCGGTTCACCTGGTGAACCACGTCGGCGCAGCTGTCGGCGTATGCTGGTCTGTCGCCGAAGCCGGCTGCGGGGAGTGCCAGGATCATCAGGGTTGCGAGGACGGGGACCTTCCGGTGATGCCAGGGTGAGGTCAGTTCCTTGGCTTCGACAGGGGTGTTCATGGTCTGTCTGCTCCTGTGCATGAATGAGGTGCAAGGCCGCGTTGAGCGGGGCCATTGCAACTATTTGCTCAGGCCCTTTTCACGCGTCTTGCGGCGGGCCTCTTCTCCCAGCCATTTGACAAGGGGGGCCAGACTCGCCGGCAGGGCCTCTTCGCTCACGATTACGGTGTGCTGCCGGCTGCTTTCCTGCACCTGGATCTTGTACTGGAAACGGTCGGGCTGGGGGCGAGGCGAGACAATGCGTGCGGGGAGATTGAAGAAATCCGTTTCTTCGACCATCCGGCGCAGTTTCTGGGCATCTTCCGGAGGGAGACCGGCAGTATCCAGGGTGGTGGCAAACCGCAACCCGGCAATGCCGCCGCTCTGTTCAAACGATATCTTCAATGGTTCACCCTCCTTGGCATACTGTTGTTGATGTGTCGCGCAGCCTGAGACAATGATACCGGCAGTGAACGATACCGCAACAGCGGAGACAATGCGGCGGAGCATCCGCCACGGATGCAAAGCGCCACATTGTCTTCCAAGGCTGCTCACGGTTAAATCACCCCCACGCCTTTCCAGGCATTCTGCACCGCCTTCATCTCGTTGCTCCCGTCGCCGAAGAGTTCCTTGGTAACGCTTATGGTGGCAGTGGCAGCCCGCTTGAAGGTGGAATTGCTGCGCAGCCGGTCCCGCAGGGCGACGTACCAGATCTTTCCGGCCTTTTCCCAGGCATTGCCGCCGATGGCGGTCGCTGCCAGGTAGAAGGCGCGATTGGGGATGCCGGAGTTGATATGCACCCCGCCATTGTCACTGGAGGTCTTTACGTAATGTTGCATGTCGGCCGGCTGGGGATCCTTGCCGAGGGTGGGGTCGTCGTAGGCGGTACCCGGCGCCTTCATGGAGCGCAGGGCCTGGCCCTGTATCTTCGAGGTGAAGAGTCCTGCCCCGATGAGCCAGTCCGCCTTGTCCGCCGTCTGGTTGAGGGCGCGTTGCTTCACCAGGGAGCCGAAGACGTCGGACATGGACTCGTTCAGCGCCCCTGGCTGCCCCGAGTAGGCAAGATTCGCCTCGTGCTGCGTCACGCCGTGGGTCAGTTCGTGACCGATGACGTCGATGCACTTGGTGAAGCGATAGAAGATCTCGCCGTCGCCATCGCCGTAGACCATCTCGCTCCCGTCCCAGAAGGCGTTGTTGAAGTTTGATTCGTAGTGGACGAAGGAGACAAGGCCCATCCCCCTGTTGTCGATGGAGTTGCGCTGGTAGACATCGTAGTAAAGGTCATAGGTGGCTCCGGCTCCTTCGTAGGCCTCGTTGACGGCCGGATCCGCGCTTGCCGGATCCCCTTCCTTGAAGACTAGGGCACCGGTGGGTGGATTGCCCCCCTCATGCTTGTTGTCATTGACCGTGCGGTACTTGTGACCCACCGCCGCGGCCGTTGGAAACGCTGCCAGGGCTTGCCGCTGCCCCCGGACGAAGCCGGCGAATGCCAGGTTGTGGAGAGCCCAATCTTTCTGGCGCGTGGAGCCGCGCTTGGCGATCTCTTCCAGCATGTGTGGGGGAATGATGCCCCTGATGGGCGAGTTTGTTGCGTTTAACATGGCTTTCTCCTTTGTTGGGGTGGTGGTGGCTCACTCAGCGACCGAAGGGAGCCGGCGGCTGGCGGATGATGATCGACAGGGGCCGGTGCGGTTCGTGGCGCTCGGCCCACACTGTGATCCGCAGCCGCTCGCGCCAGGCGCGCTCGGCCAGTTCTTCCACGTCCTTCTCGCGACTGCAGAACTTCCGCTCTCCATCTTCGGTATCCAGCAGGAACCCCTCGAAGTCGCCGAAACGATCAAAGATGAGGCCGGCAATCTTGCCGGTGAAAGCCCTCAGTGCTTCGTGTTCGGGTTCTTCATGGTGGTGATGCTTCCGCCTGCCGTCGCCGGTGGGCGAGGGGAGAATCTGGCCCGGATCGCCACCAAACGATATCACCCTCCCCCCGATCTGCTCCAGGTAGCGGAGGAACACCGGGTACCAGCGGCTGGTGGCAGGAATCGCTTCGCCGATCCAGCGCAAGACCGACAGATCCCGCTCCTCCCGCAACAGCAGCGATTGCTTGGTATGGACCGGGATGGTGAGCTGGAAGGCGCCCAGGATGCGCCGCCATTCGATCTCTGCCGGTGCCGCCGCAACGGCAGCGGTTGCCTTGCGGCGTGCCTTGATCTGCGGTGGCGGCGGAGCCACTGTGCCGAAGGCGTTCGTCACCTGCTGGACGGCAACGGTATAGACGTCACCCCGAGGCAGGTGGTCCGGCAGATCGACCGACAGCAAGCCGGCGTAGTTGACGGTGCCGCCGGGCGGAATCGGGACATAGGTGATGCCGCCGGTCTTGCAGTGCAGCGTATGGGCATCGGCGCGCGTCAGGCGATGCGAGGTGTACATCCGGTCCGCCATCGCCAGGACGGTGTCGGCGCCGACCGCGGGGAGATAAATCGAAGCCGTTCTCCCCTGGGGTGTGTTGCCCCAGTCTATCATCAGCTCATCGGGCGTCTGACCGACGGGGAGTCCCATCGGCGTTGGCCGGATTTCAAAGGTGGTCACCGCTTGCGCGGAACCGGCGTCACTCCACGAAATGTTGCGCTGGGCCAGCTTGTCCCAGTTCGAGGAGTCCTTGCCTATGGGGATTGGGGTCAGATCGAAGGCGAGCTCCGCTATGAGGCACTGATGCAGATTGCGCAGGATCGCCTGCTGAATCGGCAGGGGCCGGAAGGCCGGGTTGGAATCGTTGGGATCGAAAGGACCATCCTGTTTCGGCGGCACCTGGCTGGGGAAAACGTTGTTGTGAGTCACACCATCAGGCTTGAACGGCTGGTTGATGTCGAGCCAGCAGCCGAAGATCGCGTCCACCTCGGAGCCATCGGCGTGGGCCGTGATGGTCTGGACGTTGTAGGGGTCATCGGTCTGCTGATCCATGCCGTTCAGGGTCGTGTCGATGCGGGGCGCCGCGAAGCACGGAATGGTCACGTATTCGTTGCCGATGATCCCTGCCAGGGGAATAGGCTGACCATGGGGATTGCTCGTTGCGCGCCGGTACTGGGCGCCGGGCGGATAGTCATACACCGAAGTGGTGCTCTGCGCCTGGAACAGGCGGAAAAATACCCGCACGTTGGCCGCGCCGATCAGGCCGATGTAGTGGACCTTGGCCAGCGCGAAGTTGAAGACCGGGACCTGATGCTCGTCCTTCGGCTGGGTGTAGAGCTTGGAATGGTCCTCGTCCGGCGGGAGGCTGTCGAACTGGGCGGGCGTGATGGTTGCCATCAGTTGCTGGATAAACCTCGGGGCATCCGCTGGTCCGGTGATTCCGGGCACGCCGAACATGGAAACCCCTTGCCTTACCACAAAGACGCGCAGATCAATGCTGAGCCAGGAAGGATCGCCGTGCAGCAGGAACGGGTCGGGCTGCTTGATCAGGGTGAGCAGCGCCGAGGCGGGAGGTATATCGTCAACCGTCACGCTCAGCGTGAGATCCTCGGTCTGCGCCGAAAAACCAAAGGCGGCATCGGTGGCGCCGAAATCGATGTCGTAATAGAAGGTGAAGCGCTGGACCTCCGTGCCGTAGTCGCCGTTATCCGGCGTGTTGGCGATCGGTGAACTTGGGCTGATGGTGATGCCGGTTGCGGGTGAAATCGACGGCAGGCTCGCCAGAGTCGAGCCGGACCCGCTAAGACCCAGTTCGGCAGCGGTGAAGCCATCGACCACGACCCGGAATGCGCCCTGGATGGGGAGTCCGCCGGGAGAACCGTGCGGCTGCTTGCGCCGCGCATCCACCTCGTCCTGACCGATAGGGTTGCGGTTCAGGATGATGGCGCATTTTTTCTCAGGAACGATGGCGGTCCACAGTTCCTGGATGCCCGTCCGGGTGTCGGTCCAAACCGGGTAGAATCCCTGGCCGCTCGAATCCAGGCCGAAGTATTCGCCAATGAAGGTAATGACGCCATCCGGAGGAGTGGGCGGACTGTTTTCATAATGGCTCCATGGTGCATCCACGGATGGATCCCACGGTTGGTCGGTCACGGTAAAGTGGTCGAATGAGGCACCGCCATCAAGGGACTGCGCCATGATCACGTCTATCAAAAACGTGCTCGGCTTGGGCCCGAACTCGTAGAAAGCGCACCCGACAACGCCGTTGGGATCAATTGTGATCTGAGGATGGAAGTGCTGAAAATTTGCTGGAAGTGCACCGGTCAAGAGAGGCTGTCCTGAAAGACCGGTTGTCCAGCTCGAACCGCCATCATTGGAAAGGGCGTAATAAATGCGCGAAATCCCTTCGCGCAAATCGGCCCACGCCACTGCTACCGTTTGCCCAAAGACGCAGGCGGAAGGCACGGTGATGACGCGGAAGCTTCCCCCGGGGAAATGGAACCAATTTATGTGAAAGGGAAGGGGAGAGCCGAGAGGCGTAATGCCTGTGGCGGGGGACACAGTCGCGTTAAAGCTGTCGCCGCCATCGGTGGAGACAATCATTTTGACTTCGGTTCCGGAAAGCCAAACGATATAAATATTGCCATTGGCAGCGACATTGATCTCAGGTGAAAACGAATTGCTCACAAGGACAGAACCCGGCTGGGTTCCTGCCCCCGCCCCTTCCCAGGTAACACCGTGGTCTCTGGTGCGGGCAAAGCGCATGACCCCGTCGTCCCATACGGCATAAACGCGGCCATGGAAGGGGCTCGCGGGATTGGCGTCCCCGGCGGCCCATTGCTTGTCGTCGCCGGTACTGGTATGGATGCGGTTGGGATTGCTCCAGGTTTTCCCTCCATCGGTGGACTTGTAGATCTCGATGCCGATGGTGTCGAAGGTTGGCGGATTGGTGCCGGAAAGGCCCACGAGAAATACGTTTCCGACGTCGTCCCAGGCCAGGGCCGGATCGGTCAGGAGGGTGAACCCCGGCATGGGCAGGTCCGCCGAGTCGTGCCACGAGAGGCCCCCGTCGGCGGAATATGCTGTGGCCAGGGTGAAGTCGTAGTTATGGATATCTTTGAACTTCTTAGACCCGGCTACGATCTGCAGTGGATTGTTCGGGTTGATGACGACGCTGCTTTCGCTCCTGGCGTTGTTAGGGTTTGAGGAATGAGTGACTTGAGTGTTTGACATGGCCATCTCCTTCGCGCGCATGTGAAATCGTTATGCGTTACGGTTGTTTTTCCCGTTAGTTGAAACCGCCAACGGCAATGTGCCTGGTTTTGGGGTTGTCATCGAGCATGCGCCAGCCCGGGCAGCTGTTGCCGGTGCAGGCCGGGCCGGTATAGCGCCATATCCTGCCGTTGTTGTGCCGTTGGTAGATGTGGCTGCCCGATACGGCGATTTCCTGGGTCCTGATGTTGTTGTCGAGCAACTGCCAGCCGGGGCAGCTGTTGCCGCTGCAGGGGGTGCCGGTGTAGCGCCAGATGCGCCCGTCGTTGTGGAGTTGGACGAGTTGACTCCCCCCGGCGGCGATCGTCGCAGTCCTGGGGTTATTGTCCAGCAACTGCCAGCCGGGGCAGGAATTGCCGCTGCACGGGGTACCGGTGTAACGCCAGATAAGACCGTCGTTGTGGAGCTGGAAGAGCTGGTTCCGGCCGGCCACGATAGTCTTGGTTTTCGGATTGTTGTCGAGCATCTGCCATCCAGGGCAGGAATCGCCGCTGCACGGGGTGCCGGTGTAGCGCCAGATCATGCCGTCGTTGTGGAGCTGGAAGAGCTGGTTCTCCCCGGCGGCAATGGCTACCGTCTTGGGATTGTTGTCAAGCCGCTGCCAGCCGGGACAGCTCTCGCCGCTGCACGGGGTCCCTGTCCAGCGCCAGATCATGCCGTCGTTATGGAGTTGGAAAAGTTGGGTGCCGGCGTTGGCGATGGCAACCGTTTTCGGGTTGTTGTCGAGCATCTGCCAACCGGGGCAGGAATTACCGCTGCACGGCGTACCCGTGGAGCGCCAGATGCGGCCATCGCCGTGGAGTTGGAACAGTTGGCCGTCGCCCCCCACGATGGTTCTCGTCTTGGGGTTGTTGTCGAGGCGTTCCCATCCGGGGCAGAAATCCCCTTCGCACTCCTGGCCCGTGTAGCGCCAGATCATGCCGTCATTGTGCAGCTGATAGAGCGGATCGGTGTGAAGCTGGTAGAGGTCGTTGCCCGGGGCGATCATCCCGGTGCGGGGATTATTGTCAAGGCGCTCCCATCCCGGGCAGGAATTGCCGCTGCACGGGGTGCCGGTATAGCGCCAGATCCAGCCGTCGTCGTGCAGCTGGTAGAGCCGATCGCCCGCCGCCGCGATGGCGACGGTCTTGGAGTTGTTGTCGAGCCGCTGCCATCCGGGGCAGGAATTGCCGCTGCACGGAGTGCCGGTGTAGCGCCAGATCCAGCCGTCGTTATGGAGTTGATAGAGGTTGTTCCCTGCCGCAGCGATGGCGACCGTCTTGGAGTTGTTGTCGAGCCGCTGCCAGCCGGTGCAGCTGTTGCCGCTGCATGGGGTGCCGGTGTAGCGCCAGATCATGCCGTCGTTATGGAGTTGATAGAGGTTGCTCCCCGCGGCCGCGATGGCGACGGTCTTGGTGTTGTTGTCGAGCCGCTGCCAGCCGGGGCAGCTGTTGCCGCTGCATGGGGTGCCGGTATAGCGCCAGATCATGCCGTCGTTATGGAGCTGATAGAGGCTGTTCCCCGCCGCCGCGATGGCGACGGTCTTGGAGTTGTTGTCGAGCCGCTGCCAGCCGGGGCAGCTGTTGCCGCTGCAGGGGGTGCCGGTATAGACCCAGATCATGCCGTCGTCGTGGAGCTGGTAGAGCTTGCCCCCCGTAGCCGCGATGGCGACGGTCTTGGGATTGTTGTCAAGGGCCCGCCATCCCGGACAGGAATCGGCATCGCAGGCGCCATGGGTGGATTGCCAGATCATGCCGGTGTTGTGGAGCTGATAGAGCTCCCCCCCGTCGGCGACGATGGCCACCGTCCGGGGGTTATTGTCCAGTCGGATCCATCCCGGGCAGGAATCGCCGCTGCAGGGGGTCCCCGTGTAGCGCCAGATGGCTGCTCCGTCCCGGGCGACAAACTCTGTCGAGGAATAGACCCTGAGCCCCGTTGCCGCGGGGAGTCCGGCAGGGGCCGTGGCTGAAGCCCAGGCAGCGACCACGAAGTCGCCAGCGCAGGCGATGCCGTTGTAATCGCCGTATTTAGGGCAGCCGCCGCCGGTGCGGCAAGTTTCGCCCGGTGGACACCCGCCGGCGCTGAAGTCGCACCGGGTGCCGCTGTCGCCGCCGGCGGCGTTGCGGCACACGCCAGCCAGTTGGGGCTGGGCGCTGCATGCCTCGGAGTCGTTGGTGCTGCGGGGGGCGCAGGGCCAGCCCGAGGCGCACTGGGGATCGGGATTGGCAGTGAGGTTCCAGAGCGTCCCCGAGGTGGAGCCGAGGAAATAGTCCGTAAGATCGTTGTTCGCTGCGGTGGCGGCGCCACGGTCGTACCAGCCGACCCAGGCACTGCCCCGCGTGGTGCAGGACCACGGCATGAAGCGGCGCACGGACGCGCTGGCACTCACGTTCCTCCGGGTGGGAAACGATGCGCCGCTGTTGGTCGATTCCATGGCCACGATCCGCTCGCTGGTACCCCCGTTGTTCTCGGCGAAGGTGACGAACAGATGACTGGCATTGCCGGGATCGGGCGCCACCATGGGGCTGCTCAGGGTATTGCCGTCGTTGCAGCGGTCGAGCCCGGCCACAGGGCAGGCGACCCCGCCGCTCAAGGTTGCGACGGTCACCGGAAAACCAGTGGCCGGAGTCAGGCCGGTGGCGCACGAGGAGAAGCGGTTCAGCAGGACCGAGTTGCCGCTCAGGGTGACCACATACACGGAGCCATCCCGTCCCACGGAGACACGGGGGAAATCCCCTGCGCCGGGGATTGCCGCCCGGGCGGTCCAGGTGGTGCCATTGTTTTGTGAACAGGTGATCGAAGCTGTGACGAAACCACTTCCGATACCGCTACAACTGGCCACGGTGCCGCTGGGGGTGAAGTTGCGCCACACCGCATAGAGTTGATCGCCACCAACTGCAGCGTTTCGGCCATCGCCGGCGATATGCTCCTGGTCCGGGAAGCAGAGGCCGGCACCGGTAGTGGGACAGGTGGCACTGTACCCCTGCAGCGCGAAGCCGGCTCCGTTGTTGGTGGAACGGCTCACCGCGTTGGTGCAGCCGGAGACGTTGAGCTGCGCCGGTGTGCCGGTGGGAATGGCGATGACCCCCAGATAGAAGTTGCCGCTGGCGCCCCGGGCGAGAGACGGGTCATTCAGGCCGAAGACGCCGGTCGTTCCCGCGGCAAAGCTCGTGCCGCGGTTGGTCGAAAAGGTGAGGCCGCTGTTGCTCGCGATGACCACGGTGGAGGCATCGGCGCTGGTGGCGATTTCCAGCTCTCCGACGCCGGTCTGGACCTGTACGGGCGCGCCGACCGCCGACGCCGTGACCGCCGAAGCCGTTGCTGCACCCGGTTCCGGTGTCGAACTCTGGGGCTTTTTGAACAGCAACTGCCGCTTCTTTTCCGTGCTCTGCAGCGACTCAAGGGCCTTTTTGACTTCGCCTGGTTTCCCTGTTCGAGCAAAACGGACGCTTCGGGTAATCTCCCTCGCACCCTTCATCAGGTCCTGAGGCGCTTCGGGGAGGACGGAGCTATCAAAGATTACCACCTTGTCGCCCTGGGCGATTGCCGTGACCGTTCGCTGGACCGTCACCTCGGGCGCCCATGGCTCTTCCTCTTCCTCTCCCTGTGCTCCCCGCCGGGGCAATTTCTCGGTGAACGTCACCTCAACGGCGGGCCAGCCGCCGACTTCGACGAACTCCGCCGGAACGTCCCGGGCCTCGGCAATGGATTCGAGCCGCTTCAGCGCGTCCACATGGTCGCTGCGAGCCTCGGTGGTAATGAGGAGGCGCGCGACCGGATATTCGGCGACGCTTTCAATCCCCTTTTCGGCAGCCTTGGTCGGAGCCGTGCCCATGACCACGAGTTCCTGTGCATTGGTGTATTTCACCGCCGACAGTTGCCACGGGGCAGCAAAACGAATCTCGGCCTCGGGAGCGACGGTGAGCACTCGTGCCTGTTCAGCCTGTTGCGCCAGGCCCACAGTCACTCCACAGAAGGCTGAGAGTGCAATCACGGCGACGGTAAGAACATGTTTCGTGAGATTCATGGCAACCTCCTTGCTTTGTGGCTGGTGGCGTGTAGCCTGCTTCTCGATGGCGTTTTTTCGCGGTGTCTCCTTTGCCCCTGGCTCGTTGAAGATTGCCGCACGATCCCGGCAAGATCTCCTTGACGATGTTCATGGTGTACAGGTCCCATCAAGGGTGGCGGGGTAGCCCCTGGAGCCGATGCCGTCGCCAGTTGCGCCCTTCGGAAGACCTTTGGTAGTGTTATGTCACTTCCCGGTCCGTATCAGCGTTCCGCTTGAGGTGCAGACTCGGTCGAAGGACTGGACTGGAGTTCCTCCGATTGCCACGGTCACTGCCTGGATATTGCCGCCGGTTTCGCTTATGGTGAGCATGTTCTGGGTCACGTCCACGGAGCCTTGGTACGCGGCGGGGCCAATGGCGAGGGAGAGGCCATTGCCGAGCTGCGACGTGCAGGTGAGTGTGGCGGAGTAGCTGCGGTTCGGGTTTACGGAGTAGGTTCCGGCGCATGACGATGTTATGCCGTTCTGCATCGGTGCCGATCCGGCGATTGCCTTGGCGGGCTCCATGACAGCAACGGTAATGTTGTCACCCTTTACACTTCCCGTGCCGCTGAAGGTGAGGGTTCCGCTCTCGATGAAGCCAACCGTCTCCCCATCGGTCAGGAGCTGCCGAGTTGTCTGGTCGAATCCCGGCGAGTAAGGGGTCTGCACACAGGTGCGCGATGCGGTGAAGGCGTAGCTTCCCTTGAGAAGCGTGTTGAGCAACGCCTGTTGCGCCGACGTATTAGCCTGGATCTCTACGGCGCCTACGGTGACGGGGATGAGGGAAGCGAGGCCTGCGGCGAGGCTGACGATGGTGTTCCGTTTCATGGGGTCTCCTGATGATGTCGTATTGTTGTAGAATTCTGCCGGAGTACGGTACTGATACGGGGGCGCGCCCCCTCTTGGCAAAAAAGGGGGCGAGCCGCGTTGCTACAGAGTTATTACCCGTTCTCCCCTTCCGGCAGGTCGTTGCAGATGCAGACCGCCCATGGCGGGGTCCACGCCTCGTGGCAGGAGACGGTGTTGCTTCGGGTTTTGTCCCGGGCGTAGAGCTGGAACGCATAGCCGCAGCAGGTCCCCCGCTTGAGGGGGAAGCCGGCCGGGATCACGTAGGGCGCCGGCACGCTGGGGGCGCAGGTGGCGTCGAAAATCCGCAGGTCGAGGAGCGTCAGGATGCCGTCGAATTTGGGCGGAATCGGCGGAGGGGGGGGACATCCTGCCACGACCGGCATCGGATCGCACCGCACTCCTGGGTCACCCACCCGCTGGGTTCCTTTGTACGGGTCGGGCCCATAGTTGATGAGATCCGGCGTGATGGGGATTTGGAGCGTCGGCCCCCCTTGGCGGGTGATCGAAAGGACGTAGTAGTCGAAGTTGTCACTGGGGGGATTGAGGTCGGACTCGTCGATGTACTCGTCGTAGGCGATTCCCAGGAGCCCCACGGGCCAGGGGACGTTGCAGGGTGCCCCCGGCGGCACGAACTGCGTGTTCGGCCCCAGGTGGAGGTCGGTACACCCCGGCAGCCCGGCGAGACCGGCAAATTCAACGGTGAGCGGCTTGTTGTCGAACCAGACCTGCTGGGTGTCGTAGTAATCGTTCCCCAAGGTATCGGTCACGTGGAGAAGCAGGGTGTACTTGCCGCTCCGGCACCGGTGGTGCGAGTCGGGGCAGGGGCCGTCCATGACGTTCGTGGGAAGACCCGAGTCGCTGGGCCAGCAGAAGGGCCTGAGTTTCCAGAGGTCGTGGATGGTGATGTTCCCCAGCTGGATGTCGATACTGTCCACCAGGGTCGTGGTCAGGGGCTTGCCGATGACCTGGTTCCACTGGGCCCGCTTCCCCGCCTCGATCTGCGGGTCGGGGTCGGTGTAGCAGACCGGGCCTGAGAGGAGGGTGGAGTAGGCCGCCGGGTTGAAACCCATCTGGCCCGGGCCAGGGAGGAAACCGACGGCTGCCCGCAACTCGAAGCACTTGATCTTCCGGTTGTTGCATTCGCCCACGAAGGCGCTGCCGCTGACGGTGACGCAGCACCCCACCGACGCCACGTCGTTGGTGGCCGGTATGAGGAGCGGCGAGTCGGGGTTGAAGGGGCCGAAGCCGGCGCCGGTCTTCACGGGCGCGTCGGCCACGTGGTCGATCCAGACCAGCACCTTGAAGAGGCTGAACTGGGTGCAGCAGCAGCTGCGGGCCACGTTGGGGAGCGACGAGTAGACGCAGAGCCGGATCTCGTAGGAGCCAGCCGGGAGCACCGTAGTGTTGATCCACCCCAGGACCCCGTTGACCACCGAGACGGTCCCCGTGGGGGTGCCGCCGGGGTAGACGACACCGGTGGACTGCCAGCCGGTATCGTCCGCACAGGGAAGCCCCTCCACCTTGCGCCATTCGAGGGTGTAGTGGTCGAAGAAACCGCCGGTGGCGGTACCGACGGCGGTTACCGCCAGGCCACCCACGTTCTGGTTCACTTCCTCGTCGGTGCACCCCACGGGCTTCGTGATCTGGCAGGTGAGGGGCTGGAAGCAGCGGCGCAGACAGACAAAGTAGGCAATGAGGCAGCGGACCAGGTCGAAGAGGGTACGGGCCCGCCCGAGGCACCAGCCGAAGCGGAAGGCGCAGAGGCACCAGCAGCGGCAGAACCAGAAACGGGGATCCTGGCTCAACTTTGCAAAGGCCTCTTTACCCATGAGGAGCTCGGCGTTCACAGGAGTCAGGAACTTCTCGAAGAGCGCCTCGGCCGCATCCCCGCCGGCGTGGCAGTCGAGATTCCCGGCTGTGGCGTCGTCGGCCAGTTCACTTGCCCGGTCCGTGGTGCGGGCCTCGTTCTCCAGGTAGGGCTTGAAGACGGCGGCAAAGTTGGCCACCAGTTGGCGGAAGTCGGCCCGCTCCTCCACGGTGAGGGGGCGGTTGCCGATGGAGTCGTCAAACAGGCGCCGGACGCAGAGCCAGTAACGGTAGAGGTAGTAGACCGCCACCGGGAAGGTGCGGGCCCGGGAGAGGAGCCAGCCGAAGCGGAAGCAGCAGAGGATTTTCCGCAGGCACCAGTTCCACTGGTCGATGGGGCCCAAAACCTCGCGGGCCTTGGCATCGAGGGTGCGCAGTGCCACCGCTTCCGTGGCCAGGGGGGCGAAGAGCCGGTCGGCCAGGAGCTGTTCGTCCTCGCAGGCGTGGGGGTGTTGTTCGGTCTCCTTGATGAGCCTTGCGGCCGACTGACTAAGCTCCAGATCCTCCTGGAGGATGGGGCGCCAGGCGTCCAGAAGCTGCTGGAGGACGAACTGGAAGTCCTCCATGGTTACGTCGTCGGGAAGTTCGGCCTTTATGGCCGCTTCGGTGGGCTTCTTCGGTTCTTTTGCCATCCCTGGATTCTCCTTTCGTGTCCGCGTCCGTGCGGTTTTGAGGCCTATGCTGGACCTTCGCGTGGGCCTTGGTTGGTTGTCAAATAGGTGGATGGCGTTTGCTTTTCAAGGGAGGGTCCGGTCGCGAGGGCAAACCCCCTGCACTTCTTCATGACGTCCGTCTTGAAGTCATCGAGCCGGAGAAGGGAATGCGCTCAACCGGATGAGCAGCAGGGGGGGAAGGTTGAGTGCGCCATCCCTGGCGCGATGCGCTCATCCTTGAGCATACTGGTAGTCAAATGTCGTGTGGAGTTGCTTACCGGAGGGAAGTATAGCGTGGGCAGTTTTGCCTGCAAGCGGCAGAGGCAATTAAATTCCGTTAGTTACCGATTTGTCGACAGTCGGATGGGAATGGCCTTTTAGCTTGCATTCGGGGGGTGAGCTTCAACGCTCTGTTCTGCTATACTTAATAAAAAATGGTGAGCTCCATAGGAGGTTGACCAATGGCCGAATTCGTGAAACCGGCATATCTGGCGTTTCTTCTCGTCATTGTCATCCCCGGGGTGGCCGGCGGCATCCTTGCCGCCAACCGGGCGAGGAATTTTGTGGGGTGGAGCATCCTGTGCGCCGTTTTTCCCATCTTCCTTCTGGTTATCTACTTCCATAAACCCCTGCGCGAGGTGGAGGGGAAGTTCTGGAAGTGCCGCTCCTGTGGCGAGTATCTCCCGTGGCGGGAGGAGTCGTGCAAATACTGCAACGCCCCCCGTGCAACGGGAGGCTGAGCCTGTCAGGCCGGCGTTCCCGGCGGTGCTTCGATGACCTGCTCCTGGGGCGCCGCAGCCTGCGTATCCACCAAACGTTTCTTGTGCTTTTTCAGGTTTTCGCCCAACAGTCCGACGATCTCGGTGGCCGCGTTGATGATGTGTTCGGTGCCGAGGCCGGCCCGGGTCATCTCCCGGTAAAAGGTCTTGGCAGCGATCCTCGAGAGCCGCACCGGGTCCTGGTAGAATTCGGTCACCTTGCTTGCCACCAGGCTCTTCGTTTCCCGGGAGATGGCCATCTGGGCAAAGCGCGAGCGGAGCACGTTCTGGAGCTGGACCACCTGGATCGATTTTCCCACCAGGAGCGCCACGAAGGTGGCAAGGGCCAGGTCATCGTCGGTGAAACAGCGGCCATCCCGCGGGTTGGTCAGGTTGATGACCCCCACCACCTTGGTGCCGATCAGGACCGGCACCGAAATGAAGCACTTGCTGGTCCCCTCCGGCGTCCGGGCAAGGGGGAGGTATGGGGAGCGGGTGATGTCCTCCACGAGGATGGCCTGACCCGTGGCCGCCACCCGACCGGCGATGCCGTCGTTCACCTTCACTGCCTCGCGGAAGGCATTTTCAGGGAGATAGCCGGTCTTGGCGAAGACCCGCAGACGGAAGTCCCCCGGCTTGTCCCCCTCCCGGAAGAGCATGATGGAGCAGTTCTCCACGTTGACGATATTCGCGGCCATTGCGGCGAAATCGTTGAGGCTCTCGTCGAGGTTCTCCTGCTGTTCCAGGAACGTGGACATCCCCACAAGTTTTACAAAAAAATTGCCATCGGTCTGCATAGGTCATCTCACTTCCTTGCGGGTTACGCCGGGCGTTGGCGATTGGCTCCAATCAGCCGGTCACGGCCACATCGAGGCTTCCTTCCCAGTAGCCGTGGAGGTTGCACCGCTGGAAGGCCACGAGGGTGATCTTGCCGGCGGGTGCCGCCTCCTTGGGCACCACGACGGTGAACGTCACCTTCGGATGCAGGAAGCCGCGGGGTTGCATCGCGATCCGGCCGGCGGGCTCGTTTCCCACATTCAGCTCGATATACTCGATCCAGTGGGTCGGTCCCATGGGGTGGACCTGCTCACCCACTGTAACCTCCACGGTGAACGGTTCACCTGCTTTCACCGTGTGCGGAGCCCTGATGACCGGCACGTGCTTCTGCTCCAGGGGACTTTTCTTTGCCGGGTCCTTGGCGCGGTTGATGGTGGCGAAGAGGCTCTGGTCGGCCTTGACGGGAAAGTACTTTTCCGCGGCAGCTGCGGCCTCGCGGGTAATGCCGGCAGCCACGGCCCCAAGGGCCGCCGTCTTCAAGAAAGTTCTCCTGTTCATGATTCCTCCCTGATCCATGTGGGTTGCGAACATTGAAAAGTTTAAATCCTGGCATCTTAAAGTCAATGGACCCCTCTGCGTTTGATGTGATGTCAACTCCTTTAACATTCGTGCGTTTTTGATTAGTATAAGGCGATGAGAATCAAGGAGGAGCGGCTGGACTCCACTGAGATATTAAACCGATTTCTGGCGGGGATTGAGCGGCGGGCCTTCCGCATGGCTCGACTTGCCACATCGGACGATGACGAGGCCCTCGATCTGGTGCAGGACGCCATGCTTGCTTTCGTGAACCGCTATGCCGGCAAGCCCGAGGGGGAGTGGGCGCCGCTGTTCCACCGGACCCTTCAGAACCGCATCGTTGACTGGCACCGCCGCACGGGGGTCAGGAACCGTTTCCGTGCATGGTTTTTGGGGGGAGAGAGCGAGGAGGAGATTGATCCCCTGGAAAACGTGGCTGATCTCTCCTCTCCCGATCCTTTGGCGAGCCTCCAGCGGCACGATTTGGGCGAAGCCATCGAGTCGGCGGTCCGCCGGCTTCCTCTCCGTCAGCGGCAGGCCTTCCTTCTGCGGGCCTGGGAAGGGCTCGACACGGCCCAGACGGCCTTTGCCATGGGATGTTCGGAGGGAAGCGTGAAGACCCATTATTCGCGCGCGGTCCATACGTTGCGCGACTATCTTGAGGAGTACGCACCATGAGCCCTGAAGAACGTAACGAGCGGATGGTGGCAATGGTTAAAGAACATCTTGACGCACGTGCGGACGCCCTGGATGACCGGACGGCCGCCCGTCTCCGGGCCATACGGTTGCAGGCCGTCGAGTCGGCAGAAGGGAAGAGGGGGTGGTTTCGCTTCCTCCGCTGGATCGCGGTGGGAGGGCTTGCCACGGCTGCCGTTGCTGTCCTGGCCGTAAGCCTCTGGATGACCGGCCCCCGGCGGGAAAACACCGTTGCCACCGCCGACGATATCGAAATTGTTGCCGCCCAGGAGCAGATGCAGTTTTATGAAGATATCGAATTCTACCGCTGGCTGGCGGCCCAGGAGAACGGCGGGTAAGGAGCGGGCGATGAGGAAGAGGATAGGAGTGGTTGCTGCTGCAGGTCTGCTGATGGCGGCCCTTCTGGGAGAGGCCGCGGCCGCCCCCTGGGAGCGGCTCACCCCGGATGAGCGGCAGGTCCTGAAACCCTTTGAGGGGCGATGGGAGTCGCTTCCTCCGGAGCGGCAGGAGAGGCTTCGCCGGGGTGCCGAACGGTGGCGGACCATGACGCCGGAGGAGCGGGAGCAGGCCCGGGAACGGTCCCGAAAGTGGCGTGAGTTGCCACGGGAGGAAAGGGAACGGATCAGAAAACGGTTCGACGAGTTCAGCAAGCTCCCCCCCGCAGAACAGGAGCGGATCCGGCAGAGATACCGCTGGTTCAGGGAGCTGCCTCCCGAGGAGCGGGCGGCACTGCGCGAGAAGTGGCGGGGCCTGGGCCGCGAAGAGCGCCGTGAACTCCGGGACCGCTACCGGGCCATGACCCCGGAGCAGAGAAAGGATTATCTGAAACAACCATAGATTTAAGAGAGAACCCCGACGGAACACGTCGGGGTTTTTTCATGGTGAAGCTACGATTCGGGGAATCTGATGCGTTTCCCGTCAAGAAAATCGTCCGCAAGGCGCGGATCCAAGAGGCATCTGGTCACCGACCGGCAGAGTTCGCGGCCGGTGGTGTCGAGGCCGGCCCGTTCCATCGCCGTTGCGAGGGCCCGGAAGGTTCCTTCCATCAGAAATTTCTGGAAGATGTTGACCACAATCGTTTCCTCCTCGTCGGAGCAGTGGGCTGCGAGGGCGCGGCGGCACTGTTCCGGATCGGTGGATGAAAGTGCCCGGCAGGTGAGGGGTCGCACCGGGTATATGGCGCACCATCCACGCCCGTCGAGGAAGGGGCAGGCCACGCCGGCCCGAATCCGCTCGTCGTCTTCCATCCAGCGCACCCGGGCGGCCGTGTCGGCGACCCGCATCGTTATGGCGTTGGTCTCATCACCCTTGCCAATCTCTTCAAGGTAAGCCGCAATGGCGATGGCCTCGGGGAGGAGCACCGTCACATTCACCCTGCAGCAGTCGGCGCAGCCCGGTCCGCAGGCAATGAGGTTCTGCTCGTTCGCGGACAGTCGGGAGGCCTGCACCTCCTCTGCCCGTCCGGTCACCCGGGCCATGGCGGTCCGGATACCCTCCGCACCCGCAGCGTCGGCCAAGCCCCGTGTCGCGAGGTCGTCAATTTCCCCGCCATACGACGAAAAATCAAATGGTACCGTGCTGCCGGCTTCGGACATGGCCACTCCTCCTGTAACGTGAAGTGTAGTGCAAATCGGGATGCCGTCAACGGCAGGGTAATCTCTTCAAATAATACATACAGTCGCTTCGGCTCGCGTACTGTAGGAAAAACGAACACTTTGTCGAAAAATTTTACAATGTTTCCGGGCCTTCGGCGCCAGCCAGCGATGACCAGTCATGATATTAGTAGGTTATGCGGAGGCACATTTCATGCAGATGCATGGACAAAATACCCCAATTCTCCGCTGAGGTAACACTATGAAATCCATTTTATGCCTTCTGGCTGCCGGCCTGTTCACCGCCCTTTCATTTGCGTCCGCCGAGGCAATCTCTATCACTGCTGACAAGGATGCCTACATTCAGAGCGGAACCTCGGCCAATACTAATTTTGGGAGTGCCCTTGTCGATCAGGTTAAACGTCAGGATAACTCCATTTATACCCGTAAAAGCTACATCGGGTTTGATCTCAGCGGGGTGGGACCGTTTTCTATTGCAACGGCGACTCTCGATTTCAATTTTGTCGATAGTGGGGCGGGCACTACTCTCGCAGGCACAACGTACCAATTCGAAGTCTTCGGCCTGATCAATGAACTGTTCGACTCCTGGTCGGAATCCACCATAACCTGGAACAATGCCCCCGCGAATCGGACCAACAACGGTCTGAGCAGCATGATGGTTGCCTCTCTCGGGACATTCAGCCTCACGGGCAAAGGGCTTGGCCTCTACTCCTTCACGAGCCCGGAGCTGATCGACTTCCTGAACAGCGACACAAACGATATGGCCACGTTCATCATCCGCAGGAATACCAATCAACCGAGTAATTCACAAAATTACGTTCACGCGTTCGCGTCCAGTGAAAACACATCCATAGCAGGCCCGACACTCAATGTCACGCCGGTCCCTGAGCCATCCACGCTTCTGTGCGTTGGTGCTGGCCTCATTGGCATTGGACTCCTGAAGAGGCGTAGAGGCTAAAGAGTGGCGGTTTGACACTACGTTGCCAGATATCTGGTGCAGTTCGGGCGAGAAGATAGCCCCGCTTCGCACCAGTTGAAGAGAAAGCCCGACCGGATTTCCGGCCGGGCTTTCGTGTATCCGGCACCCGTAACCGATGCCGGTTTTCTGCGGTTTTTTTCTTCCCACCATTGTCCCTTTTGTGGTACCCATGGGCAAATCATGATCAAACGACAGACGACCATCAATAGAATCTTCAAGCTGAGCGGCATAGGCCTCCACACGGGGCGGACCGTGACCCTCGAATTCCTCCCCCGGCGGGAGTTCGGGATAGCCTTTGTCTTCGGAGGCCGCCTCATCCCGGCCCGCTACGACATGGTGGCGGATACGCGGCTCTCCACCCAGATCGCCGCCGAGGGGGCGTCGGTGGCCACCATCGAGCACCTGATGGCCGCCTTCTATTACTCGGGCATCACCAACTGCCTCGTCTACATCGACGGTCCCGAGGTGCCGATCATGGACGGCTCGGCCTGGGAGTTCTACCATGAGATGTGGCGGGCCGGGGTCTACGAGTTTCCCGAGGCAGGGGTCTACCTGAAGGTCCTCCGTCCCGTGGAAGCCACCCTCAAGGATGCCTGGGTGCGGGTGAAGCCCCTCAACACCCTCGACATCACCATGACCATCGAGTTCCGCCCCCCGGTGGGGAAGCAGCGCAAGCGGGTCATGGACGTGGAGAATGCCGTTTCCATCATCAATTCCCGCACCTTTGTCCTCCACGAGGAGATCGAGGCGATCCGCAAGGCGGGGCTGGCCAAGGGAGGGTCCCTGGACAATGCCGTGGTGATCGGCGGGGAGAGCATCGTCAATCCCCATGGCCTGCGCTACAAGCAGGAGCTCGTGAACCACAAGATCCTGGACCTTATCGGCGACCTCTACACCTGCGGCTACCGGATGCTCGGCAAGGTGGAGGCGCACAAGACCGGCCACCACCTGAACAACCTGCTGTTGCGGGAGATTTTTTCCGACCCCGAGAACTACGCCATCTATTGAGTGCCCGTCTGGTACCCCAAAAAAAAGCCCGCGGAGAGCGGGCTTTTTCGTGTCGATTCCGTCAGATTCCTATAAATGGAAATCCCCCGCCGCTTCCGGCTGGTAGAGGATCTTTTTCACCTTCAGCCGGCGCGTTCCGCCCGGCACCTTCCAGGTAATTGTGTCCCCCACGCGGTAGCCGAGCAACGCCGTCCCCACCGGCGCCAGGATGGAGATGCGGTTATCCTCCAGGCGCGCGTCGCCGGGAAAGACGAGGGTATAGTGCAACTCCTCGCCGCTGTCCAGATCCTTCAGGCACACCCGGGAGTTCATGGTTATTACGTCGGCAGGGATGTCCTGTGGTTCAACGACTTCGGCGCGCAGCAACTCGTCCTCCAGTTCCCTGAGGTGCTTGCTGTCTCGGGAATCTTCCGTGTTGACCTGGTCCAGCAACTCTTCGAGGCGGCTCTGGTCAAATTCAGTGATGTAGATGGCTCGTTCTTCCGCTGATCTTTTCATGGTTCAACTCCCTTTTGCTGATGCTTACCGGAGGGTAGGGCCTGCTGGAAAATAAAGTTTCCATTATATATCCTCCCTTACGCTTATCAACCTTCGCGGCGTAACTGGCCGGATTATGGCTGCAATTTGCCAGCTGATCCCCGGGAGAATTCGGGCAGCATCCTGACGTTATTGCGCCATTACCCCTGGATGTGGATGTCTCATTTGCGGTAGCCGGTGGATGGAATGGGGCTTTGCGGCGAGGGTGTTGTTGCGAGTTTGATGGGCTAACCTGCGTGATATCAATGATATAGCTGTTGTGGTGTGGTGTGGCACGGTTGCTGCTCTTAGGAAATTCAAGAAGTAGTTATCTCGTTCCACTAAGAGGAGCACATCAATGAAAAAAATTCTCTCAAGCATCACCGCAGCCCTCGTAGCCGTTGCCTTCGCCGGTATCGCATTCGCCGCCGAGCCCGCAGCTAAAGCCGCTCCTGCCCTTCCTCCCGGCCACCCGCCGGTGAAAGTTGAGGAGAAAAAGGCCGTCGAGAAGAAGGTCAAGAAAGCCAAGAAAGCGAAAAAAGCCGTGAAGCAGGAAGAAGCCAAGCCCGGCGCAACCCCGGCTGTTCCGGCAACCCCCGCGACTCCGGCAGCCCCGGCTGTACCGCACAAGAAGTAATCAGTACTTTTACTGACGCAAAAAAAGCCGCATCTTCGGATGCGGCTTTTTTTGCGCCTGACTTACCGGCCCGGTGCCCGAGAGGGGGCAGGACGTTTTCGGTCATAGGGGAGCGCTTCCGATGTCTTTCTCGATCTCGAGGATTACGTCCATGATCGCCCTGGCGTTGCATTGCTTGCCGAGGATGTCGCGCAGGCGTTGGTCCCGCAGGCAATAGGCCAGCCTCGAGAGCAGGTGCAGATGCATCCTGATGGTCGGCGAGATAATGGTGAACAGTATCTGCACCGGCTTGCCGTCCAGGGCGCCGAAATCAACCGGCTGTGCGAGAAAGCTCAGGGAAATCTTCGGGACCGGCAGCTGCACCAGGATGGGGTTGCGCACATGGGGGATGGCGATGCCGTCGCCAACCGCCGTGGTGCCCATGGCCTCCCGGGCCAGCAGCACCTGCAGTATGAACTCGGGATCGATCTCGGGCGGCAACTCCAGAGCGGCAACAACGTTGCGCAATACGGTTTCCTTGTCATTGCCCGGGAAGCCGCAATGGATGCCACCGGCCTGGAGCGCCTGGCACAGGGTCGGCAACGGACGGGTATCCGCATCGTGCATCTTGTAGAGGGCCGGATTGACCTTGATGCCCCGCTCCGTTGCCCATTCCAGCAAGTCCACCGGATTGATCCGGTAATCGCCGTGCATGGATTCAGCGGGCAGGTTGTCCTTCCTGATCCAGCGGACTATGGTTTTTTCATCGACATTAAGGGCCTGGGCGGCTTCGGATGGTTCAAGCAGCATTGACGTTATCCTTTGAGGTGTCCCGGCGGCTCCTCGATGCCGAGCTGTAAACAGAGCGCCTTATTCACCTGACACATGAGGGATTTGTTGATGAAGCCGAGACGCTCGCCAACCACGGTTGCCTTGTCGATGGTGATCAGGATGTGGGAACTGATCTTGGCGTCCTTTTCCAACCCGCTCCCGGCCGCCGGCAGGAACGTCTCGAAGTCATAGATCTTTTCCAGGTGGGTAAAGCTCAACGGAATGATGGTTACGACCGGAGAGTACTCGTTGCTGATGTTGTTGCTTACCACAAGGCAGGGGCACACCTCCGGCTCGTGCCTGTCCCCATGGGGCAGATTGACAGCATAGATCCCGCCGCGCTTAAACATCCCGTTTCTCCGTTACCGCCGATTCGAATTTCTTGAGGACCTCTTTCGTTTCCTCCGCAGTTGATTGATATCCTTCGATCAATCCTTTGTGCGCCTTTTTTTTCAGCTCTTCGAGTTTTTCCCGGGCAGCTTCTTCGAGAAACTGGCTCAACCCGCGCTGGCCGTACAGAGCCTTGATGTCGTCAACTATGGGGGTTGGCAGCGTGATGTTCAATCGTGTGTTCGGCATGACGGCACTCTCCCTCGCACATGTATGTGTTGTGTGTCGTTTGGGTGTCTCATAATTTTATTGACGTATGATATTTTATAACATATATTTTTTTAAAGTGTTATAAAAATATAGTAACTCATAATGTTTTTGTGTCGCCCAGTAATCAAGTCAGCGGTTGACGTGAGATAGGGGGCAGGCGTAAGGCAGGCGTGATGTTCCTCCTTGATCCAACGTTATTTCTACTGGTTGCGGCGTCCTGTATTGCCCTCTCGGGTATTCCGGGGCTGTTGGCGCGCCGCTCTGCCTGGGGGCAACGGATCGCGGCCGTACTTGTAATCGCTGCGTCGTGCCTTGGCGAAATGGCTGTCATCTCGCTCCTGTCCGGCATTCCCGCTTCATCATACCAGATTGACTGGCCCCTTCCTTTCGGTTCGGCGCTCTTTTCCGCCGATCATCTTTCGACAATTTTCCTCTTTCCGCTCTTCCTGGTTACCGGTGCTGTCGCTCTGTATTCCGTGGCCTACTGGCCGGCCAGGGAAAAGGCGAGCGCCGGAAGGCTCACCTTCTTTCTCGGACTCTTTGCCGCCGCGATGATCATCGTGGTCATGGCCCGTAACGGGGTGCTGTTTCTCATGGCCTGGGAGGTCATGGCGCTCTCTGCCTATTTCCTGCTGACCACCGAGCAGCAGAGTGCCGACGTCCAGCGGGTCGGAACGGTCTACCTCCTTGCCACCCACACCGGCACCATGGCGCTGTTTGTCATGTTTTCCCTGCTGCGCGGGACTGTCGGCACGTTCGCGTTTCCAGCCACGCATGCCCTTTCCTTGACCGTGCCTGTTGCGACAACGGTCATCATAACCGCCCTGATCGGGTTTGGCGGCAAGGCGGGCCTCATGCCCCTGCATTTCTGGCTTCCCGGCGCCCATGCCAATGCCCCCAGTCACGTGTCGGCGATGATGTCGGGGTTGATGCTCAAGATGGGCGTGTACGGCATCCTGCGGACCTTGTCGTTTTTCGATCAGCTGCCGGTATGGCTCGGCTGGCTCATACTCCTGCTCGGTGCCTGGTCCGCCATTAACGGGATTGCCCTGGCAGCAGGACAGCGCGACCTGAAACGCCTGCTGGCCTGCAGCAGTATCGAGAATATCGGCATTGTCTTTATCGGCATCGGCCTGGCACTGGTCGGCCTGCAGCAGCACGCGCCATACCTGGTGGTGTGCGGCCTTGCGGGGGCCTTTATCCATATTGTCAACCATGGCCTGTTCAAATCGCTCCTCTTCTTGGGAAGCGGAGTGCTGATACATGGAACCGGAACCCGGGAGATCGACCGGATGGGGGGGCTTGCCCGGCGCATGCCGGTAACAGCGCCGCTCTTTCTGGTCGGATCGCTCGCCATATGCGGTTTGCCGCCGCTCAACGGGTTTGTCGGCGAATTTTTTCTCTATATCGGTGCCATCACCGATGGCATCCTCGCTCCGTTGCCGCTGGCGGCCCTGGTTGCGCCTGTCCTGGCGCTGGTTGGCGGGCTGGCGGTCCTGACCTTCGTCAAGCTTTTCGGGATCGTCTTTCTCGGCTCTCCCCGCTCGGCCGAATCCGCCCATGGCCATGAAGCATCGGTGGTGATGACCGGACCAATGATGCTGCTGGCCGGCGGATGTCTGGTTGCCGGCATGGCCCCGGTGCTGTTGGTGCGGTTGGTTACCCCGGTTGTCGGCTTCTATGCCGGGCTTCCTCCCCAGGATAGTGCCCAGGTTATGGGGCAGATCCCCCTTGTGGCGCTCACCTGCGCCAACGTGCTCCTTCTTGTGGTCATTCTGGCTGTCGGCGCGGCATACCGCCGGCGGCTGCGTACATCTCCCCGTTCCCAGGGAAGCACGTGGGGGTGCGGCTATCTCGAGCCTACACCCAGGATGCAATATACCGGCACATCGTTCAGCGAGATGGCGGTGAGCCTGCTGGGGAGTATCGTTGCCCCCAACCGTCGCAGGCCCACGCTTGATACGCCCATTCCTCCCGCCGACGCCCGTTTCAGCTATGAGACAACCGAAACCGTGCTGGACCGGATTCTGATTCCCGTCTTCCGGGTCGTCGGCACGGCATTTTCCTACCTCAGGAAAGTGCAGCACGGCCAGCTTCATATTTACGTGTTGTATATATTCGCTACGCTCTGCGTCCTGATGATCTGGAAGCACTGAACGAGGACAGCGGCGTTTCCGTCTCCTTCGAGGATGGCACGTTATGACAGACATTATCATCCACTGCGCAGTGGCGCTCCTGTTGCCGCCACTGTTGCTCGGGGTTATCGGCAAGACCAAGGCGGCCTTTGCCGGAAGGGTTGGAGCGCCCTATCTGCAGCCGTATTTCGACCTGATCAAGCTCTTCCGCAAGGGATCGGTCTTTAGTGAGACCACCACCTGGGTTTTCCGTGCCGGCCCGTTGATAACACTCTCTGCAGCGCTTATCGCAGTGTTGCTGATCCCGCTGGGCCGCCATGTCGCGCCACTTTCTTTCAGTGGCGATCTCATCCTCTTTGCCTACCTTTTCGGATTGTCCCGGTTCTTTACCACCATTGCGGCTCTGGATACCGGTTCAAGTTTTGAAGGGATGGGAGCGGCACGTGAAGTTACGTTTTCCTGCCTTGCCGAACCGACCCTCTTCTTTTCCCTGCTGACGCTGGCCCGCATAAGCAAGTCGCTTTCCCTGTCAACGATACTCACCCATCCCACGCCCGCCATCTGGCTTGCCGCCGGGGCGAGCATGCTGTTGCTGGTGGGGGCGCTGTTCATCACCCTTCTGGCGGAGAACTGCCGTATCCCCTTCGACGATCCCAACACGCACCTCGAATTGACCATGATTCATGAAGTCATGGTCCTTGATCACAGCGGTCCCGCCTTCGGGATCATCCTTTACGGAGCGGCGCTGAAACTGTTCATCCTCGGAGCGGTCTTTGTCAACATCGCCTTCCCTGTCGCCACCGGAAATGCGCTTCTAGACTGGGGCATCTTCATTGTCGCCATGCTTGTGCTGGCAGTGGCAATCGGCGTTGTCGAGTCGGTGATGGCCCGGTTGCGTCTGGTCCGCGTTCCGCAACTGCTGGTCGGAGCCACTATCCTGTCCGCCTTTGCCATGCTGCTGGTATTGAGGTAGCCCCATGAGTTCATTCGCCGATCAACTGCTGGTACTGGTGATGCTGATCAATCTGATCATGCTCGGCACGAGCCGGCTGATGTTTTCCATCCGTGCCGTTGCCGCCCAGGGGGTCATCCTCGGTATCCTCCCCGGCTTGATACACCCGTTTTCCGGACACCTGGCCAGCATCACCGTCGGCATCATTCTGGCCAAGGGAGTGGCGATTCCCTACTTCATCGGCGGCGCCGTCCGCAAGGCTCAGATCAGGCGGGAAGTGGAACCCTTCATCGGGTATGTGCCGACCTTGCTCCTCGGCGCCGTTTTCACCGCCCTGTCGTTCGTTTTTGCCGAACGCCTGCCTCTGGCGCCCGAACACAGGGATCTCCTGTTTGTGCCGGCCTCCATTGCCACGCTGCTGTGCGGTTTTTTGATCCTGACGACCCGCCGCAAGGCCATTTCCCAGGTCATCGGCTATCTGGTGATGGAGAACGGGATCTTCGTATTCGGTCTTCTCCTGACCGAAGCGATGCCGGTCATGGTTGAGGCTGGCGCCCTGCTCGACCTTCTCGTGGGGATATTCGTCATGGGTATTGTCATCAACCATATCAGCCGGGAATTCTCGTCGATCGACACCTCCCGCCTGCGGGCCCTGAAGGAGGAGTAGCCGCACATGTTGTATGCCCTTGTTCTGCTCCCCCTGGTGGGGGCGTTATGCGCCTGGATCGTGCCGGACAACCGTCTCAGGCCCATTACCCTGCCGGCTGTTGCGACGGTTCACCTTGCACTGACGGCGTTATTGCTGGTGAACACGCCGCCACCATCCCCCGGAGGCTGGATCTGGCTTGACCCCCTGGGGAAGGTGGTGCTCCTGTGCATCAGCCTTCTCTTCACCGTCTGCGCCTACTATGCCGTCGGCTACCTCTCCTACCGTCAGGAGCGTTCGAACCGGGTCCTCTGCATGGGGCTGCTGGTCTGCCTTTCGGCCATGGGACTGGTCACCATGACCCAGCATCTGGGACTGCTCTGGGTCGCACTGGAAACAACCACCGTATCCATGGCCCCCCTCATCTACTTCAACCGCAATGCCCGTTCGATAGAGGCCACCTGGAAGTATCTGCTCCTCTGTTCCGTCGGCATCGGCCTGGCGTTGCTCGGGCTGCTGTTCCTCGCCTATTCGACCTACGTGGCCCACCGGGACGCCACCCTGCTGCTCGGCCCGTTGATGCTGTCCGCCCGTGAGCTGAACCCCGGCTGGCTCCATGCGGCGGCGATTTTTCTCCTGGTGGGGTATGGTTCAAAGATGGGTCTTGCTCCGCTGCATGCCTGGAAGCCCGATGCCTATGGCGAAGCGCCCGGACTGGTGGGGGCCCTGCTTGCGGGGGGGCTGGTCAACTGCGCATTTCTGTCGATACTGCGGGTGTATCAGATCTGCCTGGCATCCGGTACTGAACTTGCGTTCTTTCAAGATGCTCTGGTTGGCATGGGGCTCATCTCCATGGCCTTTGCCGCCGTATTCATGGCGCATCAGGCCGACTTCAAGAGGATGCTGGCCTATTCGAGCGTCGAACATGTGGGGATTCTCGCCATCGGTCTCGGGCTTGGCAAGGGGGCGCTGTACGGCGCGCTCTTTCATCTCCTGAACAACGGTCTGACCAAGGGGGTGCTGTTCCTCTCCTCCGGCAACATCCACCGCTCCTACGGAAACAAGACGACCGATGTGGTCAAGGGGGCACTGGCACGGCTCCCCTGGTCGGGGGGGCTCTTCCTGGCCGGTTTCATTGCCATTACCGGCTCACCGCCGTTTTCGCCGTTCATCAGCGAGTATACGATTGTCAGCAACGCCTTCATCGACGGGCGGCATCTGGTGGGGTGGCTGTTCCTGCTGTTTCTGGTCATCGTGTTCATCGGCATGGCCCTGACGGTGCTGCCGATGGTCATGGGCACCCCACCTGCCGGCCTTGAACCATCCGATTACGAGGACCGTCTGCTGACCGTGGGCCCGCCGTTTCTCATGATGGCGATCATCCTGCTGCTGGGGATATGGCCGCCTGCTTTCCTTGTCTCGCTCCTGACAGAGGGCGCTGCGATGCTGGGGGTGCAACCGTGACGGATCCATTCCGCACCATATACAACGGGGCCTCCGTCCCCCTGACGGAGATTCCCCCCGTGGATATCAACGAGTTTCTGCAGGGGATTCTCGATTCCGTAGACCGGGGATGGCGGATTGTTTCGTATTTTGGTGTCCCGGCGCCGGCCTCCACCGCGCTCGTATGCATCCTGGCCAACAAGGCCGAGGGGCGGCTTGCCGCGGCCCGTACGGAAACAAGCGACAATCACGTCCCCTCCCTCGCCTCGCTCATTACCCAGGTGCAACTGTTTGAACGCGAGATCGCCGAACAGTGCGGCCTGATATTCGATGGACACCCCTGGTTCAAGCCGGTTCGTTTCCACCAATCGTTCGTGCCTGGACGCGATGCCTGGGACCGCACCGCGGACGAGCCGCTCCGCGTTGGCGTCATGGACTATTTCCAGGTGGCGGGCGACGAGGTGCACGAGGTTGCCGTCGGCCCCGTCCATGCCGGCATCATCGAGCCGGGACACTTCCGCTTCCAGTGCCACGGTGAGGAGGTCTTTCACCTGGAAATATCCCTCGGCTACCAGCACCGGGGGATCGAGGCGGGTCTTGTGGGCGGACCTCACCCGCGCACCGTGCAGGTCATGGAAACCGCCGCCGGCGACACGACCATCGGCCATGGCCAGGCCTACTGCATGATCATGGAGTCGTTGGGAGGGATCAAGGCGCCTCCCCGGGCGGAAGTGTTGCGGGGCATTGCCCTCGAACTGGAGCGGCTGGCCAACCATACCGGCGACCTGGGGGCAATCGCCGGCGATGTGGGGTATCTGCCGACCGCATCCTTCTGTGGCCGTATCAGGGGGGATTTCCTCAATATGACCGCTGTCCTCTGCGGCAGCCGTTTCGGGCGGGGGCTTCTCGTCCCGGGCGGGACGATTTTCGATCTGACGCCAGGGTTGCGCGACGATCTTCTCAAGCGTCTGGCAGAGGCGCGACGTGATCTGACCAATGCGATTGAGCTCCTCTGGAGCTCGCCTTCGGTGATGGGGCGTCTGGAGGGGACCGGGGGATTGACGCGGGACCAGGCCCTCGAACTCGGCCTGGTCGGGCCTGCCGCACGGGCCTGCGGGATCAAGAGGGATGTCCGCCTTGACTATCCGTTCGGCATCTATCGCATGACCCATCTTCCGGTTGCGACCGCGTTCCATGGCGACGTGTGTGCGCGCACCATGATCCGGTGGCTGGAAGCCCAGAAATCAATGGATTTTATCGAAGAACAGCTGCGGCAGCTCCCCGGAGGCGGGCATCGGGTCGCTGCCGCCCCCTGTGCCGGCGAGCGTCTGGCCGTTGCCCTGACCGAGGGGTGGCGCGGGGAAATATGTCACGTGGCGGTCACCGACGATGCCGGGCGTTTCATGCGCTACAAAATCGTCGACCCTTCGTTTCATAACTGGCAAGGGCTCGCCTTGGCACTTCGGGGACAGCAGATATCCGATTTTCCGCTCTGCAACAAGAGCTTCAACCTGTCCTATTGCGGGTTCGACCTCTAGGGAGGATAACGTTACATGTTCCGAGCAATCGCTTCCCGAATCAAGCAAGGCCATCGCACCACCCCCTATCCCGCTGCGCCGCTGCAGATGCCTGAGCGGTTCCGCGGCTATCCGCTTGTCAGCCCGGTAAACGCGGCTTCTGAGGACACGTGCCCCTACGGTGCTTACTCAAAGGAGAGCGGCGGGTGTCTCGACATGGGCAAGTGTCTTTTCTGTGCCGAATGCCCGGTCGGAACCATCCAGTTTACCACGGACTATCAACTGGCCGTTACGAACCGTGACCATCTGCTGGTTCATCCCGGATCGGAACATCACCACGCTCGACCGTTGCCTCCCGACCTGCGGCGTCTGTTCGGGCGCTCCCTTAAATTCCGGGAGGTCAGCGCCGGCGGGTGTAACGCCTGCGAAGCCGATACCAATGTCCTTTCGACCATCGGCTGGGATCTCGGTCGGTTCGGCATACAGTTCGTGGCGTCGCCACGCCACGCAGATGGCCTGTGGGTGACCGGTCCGGTTACTGAAAACATGGCCAAGGCACTTCTTACCACCTATGAGGCGATTCCTGACCCGAAGATCGTTGTCGCCTGCGGCGCCTGCGCCATCAACGGCGGACCTTACATCGACACCCCCCAGGTCTGCAATGGCGTCGACAGCATTGTTCCCGTTGATTTGTACATCCCCGGTTGCCCACCCCATCCGGCTACCATCCTCGATGGCCTGCTGCGCATTCTGAATAAAATAAAGAGATAATCACTGACGGGAGTCGAGGAGAGCAAGGGCCTCGTCGACCATATCCTGGTGGTGCTGCCACTCCCGGGCCGCGTCGAAGCGGCTCCAGGCGGAGGTGCAGGCGAAGTCGGAGGCCGGTTCCAGGGCCTGGCAGGCACGGGGGCGTTCCTCGAAGGGGAGGGTGCACCCCTCGTCCCCCAGGAGGACGCATTCCCCGGCGCCGGGGACGACCCGGAGGCTCCCCTCCGCCTGCTCCCGCCGGGTGGCTGGCCGGGGGTAGAGAATGATCCGGTCCGGGTCCCCCGTCTCCCCCTTCCCGGGATCGTAGGGGACACCGTAGTGGGTGTCGAGGACCCAGAGGCCTGAGGCCAGCAGGCGCGCCAGCTCCTCGGCGGGATTGGCGGCGGCAAGGAACCGCGCAGGCGCCTCGATCCCCGGCCTGGTCCGGCAGCATTCGCCGCCGCAGGTACGGCAGAGGGAAAATTCCTCGTTGTTGGTGATAGAAGTGGTGTTCGGCATGGCAGAGTTTCTCATGGAATGGGACGAGGGGAACTCCTGTCAGGATACTTGGAAGGCTTCCTTGGAATCAAGATGAAAGACGAACCCAGAGCACGCTTTTGTTCGGGGTCATCCTGAATTAATCCTAAAGTATTAACGCTAATTGTCGATACAGGAATAAAGCAAATGATGACCATGATGGTCATCAACACTATGAAGATAGGGGGAAAAGAATGAAAAAATCGCTGGTTGCGCTCCTGGGAACTGTTGCTGTGTGCCTTGCCCTGCTTGTCTCCGTTTCGGTGGTCCGGGCCGATGAAAAGGATGAAGCGGTTAAGATGGTGAAGGAAGCCGCGGCTCTTTACAAGGCAAACGGGCTGGAAAAAGCCCTCGACGCCCTTAACGACCCCAAGGGGCAGTTTGTTAAAGGGGCTCTGTACGTCTTTGCGTATGATGTGAACGGCATTTTGATCGCCAATGCGACTGCCCCCGACAAGATCGGTCAGAACGTTCTGGACGTTCCCGATTCCAAAGGGAAAAAATTCCGCAAGGAGATTGTCGAACGGGCGAAGAAGGAAGGCTCGGGATGGGTAGACTACACGATCATCAACCCCAAGTCCAAGGTGGAAGAGCAGAAAACCTCCTATTTTGAGATGGCCGGAGAAATGGTCCTCGGTTGCGGCATCTACAGAAAATAGGAGCGGCACGTGAAAACCAGAACCTGGCTCTACGCGAGCGCGGCCGTCATGCTCGTCGGTCTCGGCATGCTGGCATTCGTCAGCGTCTATTCCATCTACGACATCCGCGGCATCATTTCCCAGCTCACCGACCGCTCCACTCCCCTCCAGATCAAGACCACGGAGCTGCAGCGTTCCATCGAGTCGCTGACCGGCGTGCTGCTCCGTCTCGGGGTGGCCACCGACAAGCGGGAAGTGGCGGAACTGGCGGCTGCCGCCGACGATCGCCTCAAAGGTCTCAAGACCGCCCTGGACGGCATCAAGGCTCTCGATGCCACCCAGGGCGGCGCCATAGACGTGACGGTCATCGACAAGGTTTACGATGATGTGAAGAGTGCCACCCGGGCGCGTATCGAAAGCCTTGGGAATTACCAGGAGGAATCGCGGAAGGTTGAGGCAGACATCCAGAATGTGGAGCGGGTTCTCGGTAACGTGCGGCGCGACATGCAGAACCTCACGGCGGCAAGCTCAAAGATGGTCGCCAACTCGTTCACGTCGTCCACCCAGATGGTTTCCGCTGCCCAGCAGGTCAAAGAGCTTGTTATCAGGCTCAAGGATGTCCAGGTCGTGCTGAAAGACCTTGAAATAGCAAAGAGCTCGACAGAAATTTTCGCCAACAAAGCGAAGATGAAGAACACGGTGGCGGCGATCCAGGAGATCAACGTCAATGATGAGACCGTGGCGGCGGTCAAAAAGGCCGTCAGCGACATCAACCAGAAGTTCACCAAGCCTGAAACCGGTCTGGTGGCCCTGAAACAGGGAGCCTTGAGCGGCAAGGACACCGATGGCAAGTTCTCGGAAGAAAGGCGTCAGATCAATAACGAGCTGATGGACCTTGCCATCAGGCTCAATACCGCCACTGCCCGGATCGAGAAGCGTGTGGAGCAGAACCGCAAGGATGTGGAGGGGGTTCTGGCTTCGAGTCAGCGCATCGCCGGCATCGACACGGCGGTAAGCGGTATCAGCCTCTCCGCCAAGACCCTCGACGCCAAGGTTCGTTCGCTCATGCTGTGCGAAACAGCCAAAGACGCCGAAATTGCCGCTGCCGACATCCGGGCGGTATTCAGCCAGATAACAGGGAATGCGGCCTCGGCCCGCCGGGAGCTGACCCGGATCAGGCAAACCGCCGCCCTGAGGAACATCGACGCGGCCTCTACCTCCGTGCGGGGAGCGGCAGCGTCGGTGGAGCGGATCATCGGGGCGCAGCTCAAGATCATCGAGAGCAACGACAAGGCGAAGAAGGCCCTCGCCATGGTGAAGGAGGCGGCAAATCGCGAACTCAAAACCGGCGAAGAGTTGGTCCGAAATACCGCCGTCGGGCAGCAGCAGATGGTCGAAAAGACCAATGCCGCCGCCCGGAAGATGACGGGCACCATCATTGTCCTCGCCATTGTCATTGCCGTCCTGTCGGCCATCCCCCTCTGGTACACCATCATCCGCATCACCCGATCCCTTTCCGGGGTCACGGCCATGGTCCGCGACATCGCCGAAGGGGAGGGGGACCTGACCAAGCGCCTCGACGAGAGCGGCAAGGACGAGTTCGCCGAACTGGCCCACTGGTTCAACCAGTTCGTCGGCAAGCTCCACGACACGGTCGTAACCATCTCGTCGCGGGCTTTGGATGTATCAGCCGCCGCGGACGGATTGTCCGGGCTCTCGTCGAAAATGGTCTCCACATCCGGCCAGTTGGCCCAGGAGGCCGATGGCATTGCCACGTCCAGCGAACAGATGTCCGCCACGTCCAACGATATCGCCAACAACTGTCAGGTCGCGGCGGAAAATGCCGTGGGTGCCGCGCAACTCACTTCCTCCGGCCGCAGCGTCATGGACAGCACCGTCTCCACCATGCGCAAGCTTGCCGACGAGGTCGGTGTGGCCTCGGACATCGTCAACAAGCTCGGCGCATCGACCGACCAGATCGCGGCAATCATCACCTCCATCGAGGATATCGCCGACCAGACCAACCTTCTGGCCCTCAACGCGGCAATCGAGGCCGCGCGGGCGGGCGAACAGGGGCGCGGGTTCGCCGTCGTGGCCGATGAAGTCCGGGTGCTGGCGGAGCGCTGCTCCGAGTCGGCCCATGAAATCAAGGAGATCATCCGGACCGTCCTCGACGGAACGGGCTCGGCCGTGCAGGCAATGGAGCGGAGCGTGGTGGAGGTCAAGTCCGGCGTGGGGGTAGCCGAAGAAGCGATGGAGGCCATGGACACGATCATCACGAGGATTGATGCGGTTTCATCCCAGGTGAGCCAGATAGCCACCGCCTCTGAAGAGCAGAGCGCAACCACCGGCCACATCACGAAAACAATCTCCAGCATCAGTCATCTGGCGTCGCAGGATTCCGACAGCTCCCGGAATGTGGCCGAAGCTGCGGAACGGCTCGATACATTGTCGGAAGAGCTTTCCCTCCTCATGGGGCGGTTCAGAACCTGATCCTGAGGCGGGAGAATGGATGTGAAAGGGGCGTCGCATTGTGTGCGGCGCCCCTTTTGTCTTGTGTACTGTCCGCATCATCGTGGTCGGCAACATCATGCTGAAGGAGGATGCCACGTCTTCCTGTGTCAGGTCCCGATCGCCGTTGGCCGCCCTTAATGTTGCATAATGATTCTGACGGGTTACACTTGCAGCATTCGTTTAGACCCCCTCCAGGGAAAGGAAAAACCCCATGATCAATCGCCTTACGGAAGTGAACGAAACCGTGCTGATCCAGAATACCTCCTTTTCGGTCGACATGCTGGGCCGCTTCATCTGCAACACCTGGGATGAAGCGGTCAACAACGGCGGCCTCCCCTTCGATGCGGTCGTGATCGGCGGGGGGATGTACGGGGCCTATTGCGCCGAAAAGATATACCGCGCAGGAGGGAGGGTGCTGGTGCTGGATGCAGGCCCTTTCCTGGCCTCCGAGCATATCCAGAACCTCACCCAGATGGGCCTTAACGCGCCGAGCCCCGCACGGGTTTTCTTCAATCAGGATGACCCCCAAACGCGCAACCTCGTGTGGGGAACTCCCTGGCACAGCGCCGAATCCTTCCCGGGACTCGCCTACTGCGTCGGGGGGAGGTCGCTTTTCTGGGGCGGCTGGTCGCCCCGCCTCACCGATGCGGACCTGGCTCAATGGCCCACAGAGCTGGTCACCTACCTTGCGGCCACCTACCCGTCCGTGGAAGAGGAAACCGGAGTCAACCCAACCACTGACTACATCTCCGGATCCCTCTTCCAGTCCCTCTTTGCCCGCTTTCAGGCAGTGCAGGGGAGCGTGCCGACAGTCACCGGAATAGAGGAAGCACCACTCGCGGTACAGGGGGCGGCGCCGGCCCCCGGCCTTTTCAGTTTCGACAAATACAGCAGCGCCCCGATCCTGTCCGATGCCGTCCGGGAAGATGTGAATCCGGCCGCTCCTACGCCTGATTCACAGCGTCGGCTCTTCGTTGTGCCGAGGGCCCACGTCGTGAGGCTGAACACAAGCGGAGGGCAGGTGGTGCAGATTGAGCTCTACGTGAATGGCCAGCATCAATTCCTCAACCTTTCACCCGACTGTGCGGTTGTGCTGGCGGCGAGTACCATCGAGTCGACCCGCCTGTCCCTCGAATCGTTTCCGACAGCGCTCATGGGACGAAACCTGATGGCCCATCTCCGCAGCAACACAACCGTCCGTATCAAGCGCTCCGTTTTCAGCGGCCTGCAGACACCGCCAACGCAGCTTGAGGCAGCCGCCCTTCTGGTCCGTGGCTCGGCAATGGCCGGCGGTGGAAACAGGCGCTACCACCTCCAGGTAACCGCCGCCGACGTTCAGGGAGCCAACCCGGAAAAGAACATGTTCCGCATGATTCCCGACATCGACCTCCAGCACCAGATCCTGGCGAATCAGGACCCCAACTGGATTGTCATCACCCTGCGCGGGATCGGTGAAATGGGAGGCGACAAGAACGCCATGCCCCAGAACGCCGGAACGAGCTGGATGAATCTGACCCTGACCGTTCCCGACCAGCAGGACGAGTTCTTCATGCGTCGGGCGTGGGTAAACCTGGTGAAGACCGCCGCCGACGACCAGCTCTGGCGGTCCATGGACGACGCAACGATTGCCCTGGCCCAGCAGTTGGCAAACAACGACCCTGCCAATATCCAGTATTTCTATGACGGGGGATGGCAGCCGACGCCTCCTCCGCCAAGCACCAACAACCGCCCCAATGATCCCAACAACAAGGTCCGCGACGGTCTCGGCACGACCCACCACGAGGCGGGCACCCTCTGGATGGGTACCGACCCCACCACCTCCGTCACCGATCTCAACGGAAGGTTCCATCACGTCAGCAACGCGTACGTCGCAGGTCCGGCTCTCTTTCCGACCCTCGGCTCCGCCAACCCGTCCCTGACCGCCTTTGCCCTGGCGCGCCGCACCGCCTCGGCAATCGCCATGCCGACGGTCGAGGCGGGATTCACCCCGCTATTCACCGGCTCGCTGGCTGATTGGCAGATGGCGGGTGCGGGAAGGTTCAACGTCATCGGCAATACCATCCTCGAATCCCAGGGAGGAATCGGCCTCCTCTGGTACACAAAGGCCCAGTTCGCCGACTTTATCCTCAAGGTAGATTGGCGGGCATCGAGCATCTTCGACAACTCGGGCGTGTTCATCCGCTTCCCCATCCTGGGGAGCAGCGACCCGGCAAACGACTGGAAGCTTGCGGTGGATAAAGGGTATGAGGTGCAGATTGACGACCGGGGCTACAACCCCGACACCAACAGTTTTGGCGATGCCCTCCATGAAACCGGGGCCATCTACACGTTCGCGGCGGCCTCCCGGCTGGCGTCGAAACCGGTCGGGCAATGGAACGTCTATGAAATCCAGGCACAGGGGAACAACTTCACGGTGAAATTGAACGGGGAAGTCGTCAGCACGCTCACCGGGGACGGGAGCCGGCCGTTGTCAGGGCATATCGGGCTGCAGAACCACCATCCGGGGTCACGGGTGCAGTTCCGCAATATCCGCATCAAGCCGCTGTAGGGAACACCACGGGGATAGACGGCCCACCCTGAATCTGGCGGGTGGAGATCTGTATGCATGAAAAAGGGTGGAGTAAAGGGGAGGATACGACCTCCTCTCTACGCCACCCTTTTACTTTTCGCGAGGGCTTTCCCGGTTACAGGGACGAGCCCGCGGTCAGTTTGCCAGCGCGGATGCCGCTTCCTGTGACATGATGGCATGAACCGCCCTGGTTGGGTGGGTTCCATCCCAGAACAGGAATTGATCGGGATTCTGGCAGGCGAACGGCGGGGTATTTGGCATTATGCAGGCACTGTCCACCACGCTCAGGCCGAATGTCGCCGGAGTGGCAACCAGCTCGTGCAGCTTCTGGAAAAAATCAACCCGCACGATCTCGATGCCGGGAAGCCCCGCCATCGACCCCAGAAGAAGATCGAGCCCCGAGTTGTAGGTCACCGTCAGAAAGCTGGCGAATTGGCCAGCGCCGGGGGAGAGCTTGTCAAGGGTGAGAACAGCGGGAGTCAGCGAGATGTCGGGGGCGTTACATATGAGGAACTTCCTCGCACCCGCCGCGTAGAGTGCCCCGAGGTTGTTGCCGATGGAGGCAAGGGCGCCTTCAAGGATGGGACCGCCGGCAGCGCCCGCCGCCAGGGCGTCGCGGATGTCGTTGCTGCCGAACTCCACCACGTAGAGGGCATCGGCCGGCGCAGCGCCGCCAAAAGCGTTGAGGAACGCGGTCACCTGGGCCTGGAGGTTGACGTTGATCCCGTCGTCATGGGCTCTGGCGCCACCTACTGCGTAATTGGTGGCCTCGGTATCCGATCCCTGGAAGGCCGACCGGGTGTTCCCGGCAAGCCCCAAGGGTTCTGAAAGCTGCTCAACCCAGGTTGCCCCGTTACTGAAGTGGTGCCCACCTCTCGCATAGGGTTTGTCAGGAATAAGGAGCTGGTCCAGGGTGTTGTAGGGCGGTGTATTCGCTCCCCCCTCCAAGGCAAACAGGTTGCCGGGATCGGACAGGCTGTCGCCGAATACCACGATCCGCCCAAACGTAGTCTGCGCCGAGGCCAGGCCCGGCACTTGCAGCACGAGAGCCAGCAAAAGGCCCATGACAGCCCATCCATTAACACGCGTCGTCTTCATCGGGTCGCCCTCCATGGTTATTGGTTTGAGATGTAATTGTTCCATGTAATTTCTTCATGTCCAGCGTATAGTTCGGCCTTCACTGCTTCATTGCCCCTGAATAGGCTGTTGTTCCTACTCAGGAAACCATCAACGTTACCGTTCCGTGCGCCACCAGTTTATCATTCTGGTTTTTCACCGTCACCGTTATGCTCGCCATCCTCCGCCCCATGTGTATCAGTTCCGAGCGGGCCGTCAGAACATCCCCCATGGTAGCCGGTCTGACATACGTGACGTTGAGATTGGTCGTTGTGCTGGATTTTCCGGAGGGGAGCAGCGGTCGGGGGAAGAACGAAACCGTATCCACCAGTGTCGCAATCAAACCGCCATGTGCTCCGCCGAAGTAGTTGCTATGAAGTTCGCAGACGGTTACCTCCATGATGGCGTGAGCGTCCCCGATCTCCCGCAGGTGAATGTTCAGCGCCCGAATCATCGGAATTTCGTTGCCTGACTTCAGAGTGGCGGGCTCAAGCTTCTGCATTGAATGGCATTCCTTTCGTTGCCTGATCGTTTCGGTCAAGGGGTCAGCTAATGATGTAGGCAGCCGTACCAGTCGCTATCAACAGGTCTGCGTCGTTGTTTAGCTCCATCTGCACGGAGGCAATACCACCGGGACAAAAAAAGGGGACAGGCTAGAATGGCGCTAGTTTAAGCATTACTAGCATGATATCTGTTCCGGTGTGGGATCTCCTTCATTTGCTGCCTTGGGGTGGTCATGAGCTCGTAATTTTTCGGCCGGCGTTTGCGACATCGAGGTTCACTTCGACCAGGGCGTTGTCGGATCGGAGTGTCGGTGATCGCCTCGTACAAGTCACACATCAATCGTAAACGTTCTGCCCTGCTGACCTTTGCTTGATTTAAATGGGGCTCCCAGTTGCGTAGGGCCTGTAGACTGCCTTTGAAGCTGACATCCCGAACCGCAAGATCAGCCTCTCTGGCCGCCTCGGACATCAGTTGCCGAATACAGTTGTAGGCAATGAAGTTCATCAAGACTTCTTTTCGAATCATTTCCGGTGTCTGGCATCGCAGCACATCCATCCCCATGGTTGTCTTGATGTCACGGAAAAAAAGCTCGACATCCCAGCGCTGGAAATAGAGATCGGCAATCTCGGCAGCGGGGTATTGAACGGGGTCCAGCAACGTGGTGACAATGTAAAAGTGCTGAACCCTGAAGCCCGGACAGGGCACAGTTACCCTGATCTGCCGCAAGGTTAATTCCTCCGGGAGGGTGCCCCATTCCTCCTTCGAATACGACGGCTTGTTGCTGTAGCGAGGGCGGGGCCAAGTTATCAGTAAGTCATAGGTGCCGAGCTTCTTCAGGCTTTGGGCCGATCGAACCGGTGCTCTTCGTGCGAGGGTGACCACGCTATCAACGCCCTGGTCCCTCAGTTGGGCCATGTCAAAATAGCTGCAAAACCCCTTGTCGCCCAGGAAGATGTCTCCTGACTTGAACGTCTTCCACTGTTGGCGAAACAGCCGAAGTTCATGGCTTTTTTTGTTGCCAGTGGCATAGCTGAGCAAGGCTCCGGTTGTCAGCGAGAAGCAGGCGCAAATACGGGCCGTGGGGAATCCGCACCCCGGTTGTTGACCGGTCGATTGAGGCCAAACCTCCTGATTCTTGACCGTGTCCGGCATGCTCACACCCGTGCCGTCGACAACAATCACCCGCCGGTTGTTCAAGCGGCCAGTCCTGGGCAGCCGTTCCCGCTGCCTGGTGGTATGTTCAAAGATATCGGTGAGAGTCTGAATATCAAGCTTCTTACGGGCGGTGCAATAGGAGGCGGTTGAGGAGGAAGGAAAGGCGATTCCCTTGATTGAAGCGTACGCCTGAAGCTTGCGAATCACTTCTTTGCAACCTCCGTCAGCATCGAGGATCTGGCTGAAAAAAGCCCAGAAAGTGTTCTCCTTGGAGAACAGCCTTCGGCGGCTCATCACACCGTCTTTCTCCGGCTTGAGAAGTGCCTTCGGTATGAACTTTTCAAAGACCTCTCCGACTTGCTTAATAGACTTTTGCTGCAAAAAAGCCAACTTGTCAGCAAGTTTTTGTGACTCTGAGCGAGGCTTGCGGCGGAGGGCCTGGAGATGAAAGCCCGGTAACATCGGTGTCGAATATCTCATGGCGCATTATGCCATTTTTAGCCAATATTTTCAGCTATTTTACCATGGGAAAAGGCCTTAAACTAGCGCCATTCGGGACAGGCTACTGGTTCTTGCTATAGCTGCGCACTTTTCTTGGTCCCAATATCTTTGCCAATTTCGACACCTCTGTTGGTTTGAGGTGTCTACACTACCGTGCCCTGTTGACCTGCCGTGCGGGGGTCTTTTCCGCACGGTCAGCGTCCGACAGGCTGGTTATGCCTATTTCCTCAACTCCATTGCTTCAGCTAAACTCAATTCAGTTTGGGCTCGGAACCCTTATGGAGTACAAACCTTCTCCGAAGGTTTGGCCCTCGGTTGTAATTGAAGTTTCCATGTTGAAGGCGAAGATGCCCCAAGCTAAACCTGCAACCATTAAACAAATTCCAAAAAATTTCATGCCGTTATTCCTCTCTTTCTTTTGGGGGTATAACTCGCTATTAATAGGTTTTCCTATATAAGAAACTTGTTTCCTATAAAGGATGCTTGTTTCTTATATAAGAAACCCGAGAGGTTTCCTATATAGGAAGCCTGACGTCTTTGGCTTCGTTCCAGCGTTCCTGCATGAAGTCCCTTGGTGGGCAAAATGATAAATGATCGTTCACGAAAATATCTTCCGAATGGAGGGATGTCAAGCTCCCGGGGGCGCGGAAGGAAGCTTTTCATGCCTGTTCAGGGGCGGGAGCCCGACGTGTCACAACCTTACGGGGAAGGGGGCGGTGTATCCAGGGCGGCTGACACAAGGGCATCCCGGGAGTAGAGGTCATCGCGAAACTGGATCACCCCATCCCTGTCCACCCATGCGGTCCAGTAGAGGAAGTAAACGGTAATCGGCCGTGCCAGGCGCACCCTTTTCTCCCGCTGTTGCTCCATGAGTTCCAGGATTTTCTCCTGAGGCCACGACGGGTCATCGGCCAGAAGGTACTCGGCAAGCTCCACGGGCTTGTCTATCCGGATACACCCTGAGCTGAAGCCCCGCACGGCCATCTCGAACAGTTCCCGGCTGGGGGTGTCGTGGATGTAGACATCGAACCGGTTGGGGAGCATGAATTTGACGCGACCCAGGGAGTTGCGGGGGCCGGGGTCCTGACGGAGCCGGTAGGGGAAATTGTCCTCGCTGAGACGCCGCCAATTTATGCTCCACGGATCGATCTGCCGTGCGTTCGCGCCCCATCCCCGGAAAACCCGTATCTTCTCCTTCGCCAGGAAGCGGCGGTCCTTCTGGATTTTGGGGAGGAGATCCTTCACGGCGATGCTGTGGGGAATGTTCCAGTAGGGGCTGAAAACGAGGTGGGTCATCGTGGCGGTAAATGACGGCGTCTGGCGGTACGGACGCCCCACGATGGCTTTCATCTCAAGCACAACCTTTCCCCCGTCCACCACTTCAAGCCTGAAATCGGCTACGTTCACCAGAATATAGCGGCTGCCAAGTTCAGCCGGGAGCCATCGCCGGCGTTCCAGATTCACCACGATCTGTTTCTCCCGCTCCTCTACCGGGACGTTGAGAGCGACCAAGGTCTGGGGGCCCACGGCTCCGTCGGGGTCGAGGCCGTGGCGAAGCTGGAAGTGGAACACGGCTTCCTCCACCTCTTCGTCGAACTCCTCTCCTTGGGCGAAGTCGGCATCGAGGTCGGCGGTGGCCACCAGGCGGGCGCGAAGGGCGGCTACACGGGGGCCGGTGTCGCCTGTCCGGAGCATGGGGCCGTCCGGGACGGGGGGCCATCCCCCCTGTGCGCGGATTTCCCGGTAGTGCGCGAGGGCCTCCTTGAGTCGCCCATAGGCGGGATCAGCGGGGAGAAGGCTGGTCAGGCTCGCTTTGATGTCGCCGGATTCGAGGGCTTTGCGCAGAATTGCCGCCGGGTCCGCTTCGGTGCGGCTGATATGCCATTCCGTCTGGAGCGTCTCCGGGTTCACGTGCCCCGCAAGGAGGTGGGAGGCATAGAGGAGGTATGCGTCGGTGAGCAGGAGGTCGAGGTCCGCCAGCGCCTCGGGCCGCTGGGGTTTCTGGCGTGCCGCCGCAAGCAGGGTTTCGATTCTTGCCAGATGGTAGTCGTGGGGTTTCAGCCCCTCTGCCTCGGCCCCATGGAGTGCCTCCAGCAGGGAGTCGGCCAGGTGCGATGGCCCGTCGGCACCAATCCAGGCCGGCTGGAACGCCCGGCCCTGGTAGAATCCGGTGACGGCTTCGGAGGCAAGGAGGATTTCCCCCTCTGCCACGATCTTCGGTGGGGTATCAGCCGATTCGATGCGTTGCCGCAGGAACTGGGCCGCTTCATCGTGGATATTCTCGCTGTAAGCTGCCGGGATGGGGAGCGTCTGGCAGGCCAGAAGTAGAAGAATAATGCAGAAAACCCGCACTCCAAAGGTTGCCATGTTCGCTCCCCGGGCTGATCGGTCAATGCTGCTTGGTGTTAGCAATATTACCCGAGTTTTTCGCCATGGCCACGGTTCGGGGCCAGTTTGTCCTGCACAGGGAATCCGTCGTACCTTCAGAACTCGGCCGAGGGCCACGGCCACCAGGAGCACGCCTCCCGAGAGGAGCGCCCCCATCTTTGGCGCACCCTGGATGTCGGGCTCCACGAAGGCTACCCCTGCCACGAAGAGGGCGACGGTGAGCCCCATGCCGGCCACCAGCCCCGTCAACGCCAGTTCCTTGGATCCGACTTTGGCAGGAAGGGGGAAGCCGAGGGCCTGCCCCAGGGAGCCCAAGGTGAAGATGCCCACTGTCTTGCCGACCAGAAGGGCCGTCAGCACGAGCCAGGTGGCCGTCCCCACGGATGAGAAGCGGACCCCTGCGTTGGCGAGGCCGAAGAGGAAGAGGCCGAAGTCGACGACGATCTTCCAGTCGTGCTCGAAACGGGCGAGGGGGGAAGTGTCGCGGGGGGCTTCCTCGAAGAGGTGCGCCGATTCCCTTGGAGGATGGGGGAGGAAGGGGATGATGAAGACGAGGGCCAGGGCCGGGTGGGCAAATTACGGGGACATCATACTTAACCTTCTGTCCGATCCTGTCCGCACCTGAAGTTCAATTCCCTCGGTGCCGCGCTCCTGAAGTTGCACAATCTCAACCCTCATCTAGAATTGGAGAAAGCCTATCTCGACCGCCAATGCCCCCGGAAAGCCCGTGCCGTTATAGGGAGATTCCTGTGAAAAAGCGAACCCCCGGTTCTGGCCTTTATCGCAAGGAGGCTTGATGGAAACCTTTCGCGACATCCTGATTCAGATCAAGCAATTCCTCGAAGTCCCCCTCGTGAAGCTGGGCAGTACGCCGGTGACCCTCTGGACCATTATCCAGCTTGTGGTGCTGGTGGGGCTCCTCTTCTACCTCTCGGGAAAACTCCGGGGCTGGATCGTGGATCAGTTCCTCACCCGGACGAGGATGGAGCTGGGTACTCGCCAGGCCACCGGCTCCATTATCCGTTACACCATCATTGCCATCGGTTTCATAATCATTCTCCAGACCGCCGGCATCGACCTCACCACCCTCAACGTCCTGGCCGGCGCCGTTGGAATCGGTGTCGGTTTCGGCCTCCAGAACATCGTCAACAACCTCGTTTGCGGCATCCTCATCCTCTTCGAGCGCCCCATCAAGGTGGGGGATCGGATCGTGGTGGGCAACGTGGAGGGTGACGTGGTGCATATCGGCGGCAGAAGCACCACGGTGGTGACCAACGACAACATTACGATCATTGTCCCCAACTCGAAGTTCATCACCGAAAATGTGGTGAACTGGAGCCACAACGAGCGAAAGGTCCGATTCCGGATACCGGTCAGCGTCGCCTACGAAAGCGATGTCCAGCAGGTGGAGCGGCTGCTGCTGGATGTCGCGGCTGCAAACCCGGATGTGCTGGAAAAGCCGGCTCCCGGGGTTCGGCTCATGGAGTTCGGCGACAATGGCCTCAACTTCGAGCTTAGGGTCTGGAGCACCACCCTCATTCACCGGCGGGGTCTCCTGACGAGTAACCTTAACTATGCCGTTTACCGCTCCTTTGTCGAGCATGGAATCGAGATACCCTTTCCTCGCCGTGATGTCCGTGTCCTGCGTGAGACGCGTCAGGCGGAACCGTTTGACGGCAACGGCAGTTCGTGAGGCTGCCTGCTGTTAGGTGAGGACGCTGAACGTGGCCGCTGACGTGGCAGGTGCACGTTTTGCCTGCTATACTCTCTCCCCATGAGCCACGAATCGATTTCCATCCGCAACGCCCGCCAGAACAACCTCAAAAATCTCGATCTCGACCTTCCCCTCGGCGAGCTGATCGTCGTCACCGGCGTCTCCGGGTCGGGGAAGTCGTCCCTGGCCTTCGACACGGTCTATGCCGAGGGGCAGCGCCGCTACGTGGAGACCTTCTCTCCCTACGCCCGCCAGTTCCTGGAGCGGATGGACCGTCCGGCGGTGGATCGGATCGACGGCATCCCCCCGGCCATTGCCATCGACCAGACCAACCCGGTCCGCACCTCCCGCTCCACCGTGGGAACCATGACGGAGCTGAACGACCACCTGAAGCTCCTCTTCGCCCGGGGGGCGCGGCTCTTCTGCCGCGGTTGCGGTCGGCCGGTCAGGCGCGACACGCCGGAGAGCATTGTGGATGAGTTGCTGGCGCGAGGCCCTCACCCGGCCTCCGGCCACCCTCTCCCGGAGGGCGAGGGTAAAAATCTCTCCCTCTCCCCCTCTGTCCTCGTCACCTTCCCGGTGCCGGTACCGGCGAACTTTTCCGCCGACGAGGTGAAGGGGTTTCTGGCCGGCCAGGGGTACACCCGCATCCACCGGGAGGAGGGCGGCGTCCTGGAGGTGATCCAGGACCGCACGCGGCTGGACCCGGAGAACCGCTCGCGGCTGGTGGAGGGTATGGAGGGGGCGCTGCGGGTCGGCCACGGGCGGCTCTTCATCTATCCCCTCGGCGGCGACGGCGCGCCGGGGGGGCCGTGGCGCTTCTCCACCGACCTCCACTGCCCCGACTGCGACATCTCCTACCACGACCCGGCCCCCCATCTCTTCTCCTTCAACTCGCCAGTGGGGGCCTGCGCCACCTGCCGGGGGTTCGGCCGGGTGATCGGCATCGACCACGGCCTCGTGATCCCCGACGAGTCCAAGACCCTGGCCGGCGGCGCGGTGAAGCCGTGGCAGACCGAGAGCTACCGGGAGTGCCAGGACGACCTGATGACCTTCGCCGCCAAGCGCGGTATCCCCGCCGACGTGCCGTGGCGGGAGCTGACGGAGGCCCAGCGGGAGTGGGTAATCGAGGGAGAGGGCTCCTGGGAGGACGGGCTCTGGTACGGGGTGCGGCGCTTCTTCGACTGGCTCGAAACCAAGAGCTACAAGATGCACATCCGGGTGCTCCTCTCCAAGTACCGGGCCTACACCCTCTGCCCCGCCTGTCGGGGGGCGCGCCTGAGCCCCGATGCGCTCCTCTGGCGGCTCGGGACGAAGGAGGAGGCCGACCGGGTTCTCGCCCCGGAGCTCCGCTTTCGCCCCGAGGGGATGGAGCTGTCCGATGAGATCCTGCGTAATCTTCCCGGCCTCACCATCCACGATGTCATGCTTCTCCCCCTGGACCGCTGCACCGAGTTCTTCGGCGCCCTGGCGCTGCCGCCCCCCCTGGACGAGGCGGCGGAGCTGCTCCTGCGGGAGATCCGTGCCCGCCTCGGCTACCTGGGGACGGTGGGGCTCGGCTACCTGACCCTGGATCGCCAGTCCCGGACCCTCTCCGGCGGCGAGGTGCAGCGGATCAATCTGACCACGGCCTTGGGGACCTCCCTCGTCAACACCCTCTTCGTGCTGGACGAACCCTCCATCGGCCTCCATCCCCGGGATATGGGGCGGGTGATCGGCGTGCTCCGGCAGTTGCGGGACGCCGGTAATACGCTCCTGGTGGTGGAGCACGACCCACAGGTGATGCTCGCCGCCGACCGACTGCTGGATCTCGGCCCCGGACCGGGGGAGCGGGGGGGCGAGGTGGTCTTCTTCGGCACGCCGGGGGGGATTCTGCGGGAGAAACGGTCGCTGACGGGGGAGTACCTGGCGGGGAGACGGCGGGTGAGCCCTCACCCGGCCTTCGGCCACCCTCTCCCGGAGGGCGAGGGTTATGATAGCCCCCTCTCCCGCCGGGAGAGGGTTGGGGTGAGGGGAGAGGAGAGGGAGAATGCCGGATACCTCGAAATCCTCGCCGCCGCCGCCCACAACCTCGCGGGGATCGACGTCCGCATCCCCCTGAACCGCCTCGTCTGCATCACCGGCGTCTCCGGCTCGGGCAAATCGACTCTGGTCCAGGATGTGCTCCACCGGGGGCTTCTGAAGCTGAAGGGGAAGCCGACGGAGCTGCCGGGGGCCCACGCCGCCATCAACGGCGCGGAGCTGATCGGCGACGTGGTGCTGGTGGACCAGTCCCCCATCGGCAAGACGACCCGCTCCAACCCTGCCAGCTACGTGGGGGCCTTCGACGCCATCCGCAAGCTCTTCGCGGCCGAGCCCCTGGCCAGGGAGCGGGGGTACACCACCGGCACCTTCAGTTTCAACGCTGGCACCGGGCGCTGCCCCGCCTGCGGCGGCAACGGCTTCGAGCACGTGGAGATGCAGTTCCTCTCCGACGTGTATCTGCGCTGCCCCGACTGCGACGGCCGCCGCTACCGCCCCGAGGTGCTGGAGGTGCGACTCGTGCCGGCCGGGGATGGGCGCCCCGTCTCCATCGCTGACGTGCTGGAGATGACCGTGACCGAGGCGGTGGCCTTCTTCGCCGGCCAGCGGGAGGTGCTCCGGGGTCTCGAACCCCTGGAGGCCGTCGGCCTCGGCTACCTCCGCCTGGGCCAGCCGGTGCCGACCCTCTCCGGCGGCGAGGCCCAGCGCCTGAAGCTGGCCGGCCACCTGGCCGAGGCGGGGAAGAAAAGGTTTTCCCGGTCCCCGGTCCCTGGTCCCCGGTCCCCGGTTTCAAGTCCCCGGTCCCTGTTTTTATTCGACGAGCCCACCACCGGCCTCCACTTCGAGGACATCGCCCGGTTGCTGGCCGCCTTCCGACGGCTCCTTGAGGCCGGCGACTCCCTGGTGGTGATAGAGCACAACCTGGATGTCATCGCCGCTGCCGACTGGCTCCTGGACCTGGGACCCGAGGGGGGCGACGGCGGCGGGCGGCTGGTCTGCGCCGGCACCCCGGACGAGGTGATGGTGTGCGATGAGAGCCACACCGGTCGGGCCCTGCGGGAGTACGGGGAGGAACTGGCCGCCCTGGTGAGGGAGTCGACCCGGACTGTGGCAGAGGCGCCCCCCGCCGTGGTGCCGGACCGCTCCATCCGTATCGTCCACGCCCGGGAGCACAACCTGAAGAACGTCACCATCGCCGTCCCCCGGGACCGCTTCACGGTCATCACCGGCATCTCGGGGAGCGGCAAGTCCACCGTCGCCTTCGACATCCTCTTCGCCGAGGGGCAGCGGCGCTACCTGGAATCCCTCAACGCCTACGCCCGCCAGTTCGTCCAGCCGGCGGCCCGTCCCGACGTGGACGCGGTCCTCGGCATCCCCCCCACGGTGGCCATCGAGCAGCGGACAAGCCGGGGGGGGCGCAAGAGCACCGTGGCGACCCTGACGGAGATCTACCACTTCCTCCGGCTCCTCTTCGTGAAGCTCGGGGTGCAGCACTGCCCCGACTGCAGCATCCCCATCACCCCCCAGACCCCGGATGCCATCGTGGCCCGGCTCCTGCGTGATTTCCGGGGGAAGCGGGTGGCGCTCCTGGCGCCGCTGGTCACGGCCCGTAAGGGGTACTACACCGACTTGGCCAAGTGGGCCGCCGGGAAAGGGTTTACAAGCCTCCGGGTGGATGGCGTCATGACCCCCGTGGAACCGTGGCCGCGGCTCGACCGCTTCCGGGAACATGACATCGACCTTCCCGTGGGGGAGATCACGGTGGCGGCGAAAGGGGAGGGGGCGCTGCGGGAGCTGCTGGACCGGGCCCTCGCCTTCGGCAAGGGGGTGGTGCGGGTGGCGGTGGCGGGGGGGGAGGAACAGCTCTACTCGACGCTCCGCGCCTGCACCTCCTGCGGCCAGAGTTTTCCTGAGCCCGACCCGCGGCTCTTCTCCTACAACTCCCGCCATGGCTGGTGCCCCCGCTGCTTCGGCACGGGGCTGGAGATCCCCGGCTTCGACGCGGAGCAGTCCGGCGAGGAGATCTGGTGGAACGAGTGGTTCGAGGGTGAGGAGCGGACCTGCTCCGCCTGCCACGGCGCCCGCCTCAACCCCGAGGCCCTGGCGGTCCGCTTCCGGGACCGGAACATCGCCGAGTTGACGGCCCTTACCGTGACCCAGGCGGCTTTCTTTGTGCGCGACCTGGGGCTGGAGGGGCGGGAGGCGGCCATCGCCCGGGATATCGTGGCCGAGATCACGACGCGGCTCGCCTTCCTGGGCGAGGTGGGGCTCGGCTACCTCGCCCTGGACCGGGCGGCACCCACCCTCTCCGGTGGCGAGGCCCAGCGGATCAGGCTCGCGGCTCAGCTCGGCTCGAACCTGCGGGGGGTCTGCTACATCCTGGACGAGCCCACCATCGGCCTCCATCCCCGGGACAACCGGATGCTCCTGGACACCCTGCGGAAGCTGGAGGGGAAGGGGAACACCATCGTGGTGGTGGAGCACGACGAGGAAACCATCCGCCGGGCCGAGCACGTCATCGACCTGGGCCCCGGCGCCGGCGTCAACGGCGGTCTGGTGGTGGCCGAGGGAACCCTGGAACAGGTGATGGCGGCCCCGGACTCCCTCACCGGCCGCTACCTGGCGGAGCCCCTGCGCCACCCCCTCGTGGAGCGGCGTCCCGCACCGACACCGGAGGAGCCGAGTATCCAGGTGCTGGGGGCCACCCTCCACAACCTGCAAGGGGTCGACGTCGCCTTCCCGCTCCGGCGGCTCGTCTGCGTCACCGGCGTCTCGGGGAGCGGCAAGAGCACCCTGGTGCGCAACGTCCTCCACTCCTCCATCCAGGGGCTCCTGGCCCACGGCAAGGGAGCCCATGCCGCGGCCGGGTGTCGGGAAATCACCGGGTGGGAGCAGCTCACTCGCGTCCTGGAGGTGGACCAGACCCCCATCGGCAAGACCCCCCGGTCGTGCCCCGCCACCTACGTGGGGTTCTGGGACGCCATCCGGAAACTCTACGCCGGCACCACCGAGGCGCGGCTCCGGGGGTACGGCCCCTCCCGCTTCTCCTTCAACGTGAAGGGGGGGCGGTGCGACGAGTGCGAGGGGCAGGGGGTGAAGACCATTGAGATGAGCTTCCTCCCCGACGTGAAGGTGGCGTGCGAGGTCTGCGGGGGCTTGCGCTTCAACGCCGAGACCCTCATGGTCCGCCACCGGGGGAAATCCATCGGCGACCTCCTGGCCATGAGCGTGGACGAGGCGGTCGGGTTCTTCGCCGCCCACCGGGCCATCCTCCACCCGCTTCAGCTGCTGCAGGACGTGGGACTGGGGTATCTGACCCTGGGGCAGCAGAGCCCCACCCTTTCCGGAGGCGAGGCCCAGCGGATCAAGCTCGTCACCGAGCTGGCCAAGGCGAAGCCGGTGAAGGACGCGCTCCGGGTGCCGCGAAACGCACCCCACTCCCTCTATATCCTGGACGAGCCCACCATCGGCCTCCACATGGCCGACGTGGAGAAACTGGTCCGGGTCCTCCACCGGCTGGTGGCGGCGGGGAATTCGGTGGTCGTCATCGAGCACAACCTGGACGTCATCGCCGAGGCCGACTGGCTCATGGACCTGGGGCCCGAGGGGGGGGACGGCGGCGGGATGGTTGTTGCCCAGGGAACGCCGGAGGAGGTGGCCCGTATGGGCGGCGTTTCCCACACGGGGCGGATACTTGGGGAGTTCCTGCGGGAGCGGGGATCGGAAGGGGAAGTAAAGCGGACACGAGAGTGATTTCTCCCTTGAAGTGAAGGGGAGGGGTGTTGTAGGTTGTTTCGAAATTAGAATTTGATAAAAGGGGGAATGGTATGCCAATCACAAAGGGTAAAGTATTCGGCGGGATAGCCGGAATAGTGGTGCTGGTGCTGGTGGCGATTGCCGGATACACATGGTTTTCTCTCACCTGGACCTATTCCACGGGGGAGCGCGCCGGATACGTGCAGAAGTTCTCGAAAAAGGGATGGGTGTTCAAGACCTGGGAGGGTGAGCTGCAGATGCTTCCAGTGCCCGGCGCAATCCCGGAGAAGTTCGCGTTCAGCGTGAGGGATGACGCCATCGCCCAACAGATCAATGCTGCCGTAGGGAAAAAGGTCGTTCTCCACTACGGGCAGCACAAGTGGGTTCCCTCGACGATCTTCGCGGAAACGGAATACTTCGTGGAAGAGGTGAAGGTGCTGGAGTAGCCGGGAGCGTGCCGGAGGCGTGATGGGGTATTCGCTCCTTGCCGATGCGGTGGTGCTCGTCCACGGCCTGTTCGTGCTCTTCGTGGTGCTGGGCGGGCTTGTGGTGCTCCGGTGGCCGCGGCTGGCATGGCTCCATGTTCCGGCGGCCATATGGGGAGCCATGATCGAGCTGAGCGGCAAGGTCTGCCCCCTGACCTACCTGGAGGTCCGCTTCCGGCGCCTGGCCGGGGAGACGGGCTACACGGAGAGCTTCATCGAGCACTATATAGTCCCGCTCATCTACCCGCCTGGGCTCACGCGGGGGTGGCAGATAGCCGTGGGGCTTCTGGTGGCGGCCCTGAACCTGGCGGTCTACGGAGTGCTCCACCGTCGCCGTCGCTAGCCGTCTGTCCCGTCTTCCATTCCTTTACTCCCCCCTTCCGTCTGATACACTCTTCCTGAACACCACGAACGGAGGAGATCCCCATGAGTGCCCTTTTCACTCCCTTTACCCTGCGGTCGGTCACCTTCCGCAACCGCATCTTCGTCTCCCCCATGTGCCAGTATTCGAGCCTTGACGGGATGCCTACCGACTGGCATCTGGTCCACTTGGGGAGCCGGGCCGTGGGGGGAGCGGGTCTCGTGATGGTGGAGGCGACGGCGGTGAGTCCCGAGGGGCGCATCAGCCCCGACGACAGCGGCATCTGGGACGACCGGCATGGGGAGGGGTTCGCCCCTATCACCCGCTTCATCGCCGAGCAGGGGGCGGTTCCCGGAATCCAACTGGCCCATGCGGGCCGCAAGGCCTCCACCGATCTCCCCTGGCGCGGCGGGCTCCCCTTGGGGCCAGAGGCCCGGGGGTGGCAGCCGGTGGCGCCGAGCCCCCGCCCCTTCGCGGCCGATTATCCCGTTCCCCGGGAGCTGACGGTGGAGGAGATGGACGATGTGGTCAGCCAGTTCCGGGATGGGGCCCAACGGGCGTTGGCCGCCGGTTTCCAGGTGGTGGAAATTCACATGGCCCACGGCTATCTTCTCCACGAGTTCCTCTCCCCCCTCTCGAACCGACGGACGGACGACTTCGGCGGCAGCCTGGAGAACCGGATCCGTCTCCCCCTTCGGGTGACCCGGGCGGTGCGGGAGGTGTGGCCCGCCGATCTCCCCCTCTTTGTCCGGATATCCGCCACCGACTGGGTCGAGGGTGGATGGGACCTGGATCAATCGGTGGTCCTTGCCCGAAAGCTGAGGGAGGCTGGCGTCGACCTCGTCGACTGCTCGGCCGGCTTCCTCACTCCCGACGCGGTCATCCCCTTCGGATCGGGGTACCAGACCCCCTTTGCCACTGCCATCCGGCGCGAGGCCGGAATCCCCACGGGGACCGTCGGTTTCATTACCGACCCGGCCCAGGCGGAGCAGATCGTGGCCACGGGGCTCGCCGACGCGGTACTCCTGGCCCGGGAGATGCTCAGGGATCCCTACTGGCCCCTCCACGCCGCCCGTTCCCTCGGGGTCAACGTTCCGTGGCCTCCCCAGTATGAGCGGGCGAAACTCCCCTGATAGCCGCAATTACATGGTATAAAGCGTATCGTCGTGGGCCGGGGGGGCGAGCCTCTTTTTTATCCCCCGAATCCCCTCTTTGGCAAAGGGATTGTCGGCGTCGAGGAGGTCACCCATCTCCGCCTCGATCTTTTCCGGGTCTTCGCCTGCCTCCAGCCGTCGCATGGCCTCCTCGAATCCCGATCCCAGATTCATCCCCGTGGCATCCTGGAGTTTGCGCATGAAGCGGGCCATCTGCCGGGGGTCGTTCTCGTCCATCCCCTCCATCTCTCCGGCCAGCCCCATCATGGCCCGCTCCAGCTTTTCCTCGTCCAGATCGGGCATCCCTTCCAGCGGTTCTTCTGTTCTCCCCTTGGAGAAGGCGAAGCGGGATACCTGGCGTTGCAGTTCGTGACGGCCGCACCGGGGGCAGTCGGGGCGCTTCTCCGTATCCACCCGGCGGGAGAGGAAGTTGAAGATGGTGTGGCAGTCGGCGCAGTAGAATTCGTAGACCGGCATTGATGGGGCTCCTTTCGATACCGTATGCAGCAAGATAACCACGGAGTTCCTGCCCCGTCAAGTTCGGTGGTCCCGGAGACGGTTGCGGTATGGGGTGGTATACTGGAAGCAGGTTCCCGGGAAGGAGGCAATGTCATGTCCATGGATAAAATCTGGTATACCCTCGATGAGGCGGCAGCGAAATTCGGCGTTCCCTCGGCGCGGATTCTCTCGTGGGTGGAGGATGGCCTTGTGCGAAGCGAGGATGAGGGGGGGAAGATCGTCCGGGTGAACGGCGACGACTTGGAGTTGAAGGTGGAGGAGTTGACCGGCCTCTGACGGGAAATCACGTTAATCCCAGGACGGCGGCGAGATGGCGTAAAAGTCGCAGCCCCTACGGAAGAGAGAGGGTGAAGGTCTCTTCTCCATATTCGGTGGCTGTGTAGTAGGCGGCCATGAAATCTCTGCTGCGCCGGGCAACTGCGTAGTTGAGCCCCGTGGCCGCGGCCGCCTGCTCCAGGAGCTGGTCGTCACCGAGTGAGGGGTTTTTCTTCCGGGCTGCATCGATGGCCTGGGTGATGGCAAGCCCCGCGGCGAAGGTCTCCCTGTCGGGGAGGTAGAGGCGGGGGCGGTCCACCGTTTCACCCTTTTTATCCTTGGTGCCGATGAGGGTGTTGGCCTCCTCCATCTGCTCCAGGGAGGGGATGCCGTAGCGCATATCCACCTTCCCCCGGTCCCAGGTAACCTCGGCCATGGCACAAACGGGGCAGTCCACCGAGGGTTTCAGGGTCAGGACGATTCTCTCCGCTGCCGGGACTTTCTCCTTCAGCTTCTTCAGCATCGCCACCGCCGCTGCCTTCAGGTCCGACCGATCGCTGTCGAAGGTGACGATTCCGATTCCCTCCACGGTTTTCCCCCTGTTGCCGAACCTGACGTTCCGCACCTCGAAGTTGAGATCTTTCCGCACTGTTCCCGTCACAAAGGGGGGCTCCTTGGCGGCGGGGGACGGCACCGCCGGCGCCGGGTTCCTCTGCTTCGGTTCGGGCTCCAGCCAGAGGCCGATCCGCCACGCCAGGAAGAGGGCGATGAAAAGAGAGATGATGCCGGTGACGAGCTTGTAGGTTCTGCCGTTCATGGGGATTCACCTGCCAAGGGAGTTGATGGCCGCGGTACTGATTCCAAGGGTACAGTGATTGACTGGAAATGCAAACGTAGAGGGGGATGTGCGGCATAATCCCTTGACAGATTTCGTCCAAAACTGCTACGGTCTTGCCATTACCATCAGCTGTTCCCGGATACCGCGACAATCGTAAGCCCTGGAATTTACCAGGGCTTTTTTGCTTCGAGGAACGCAGAAAGAAGGAATCAATGGAATTCAAGGAGTTCAACCTCCACCCCCAGGTTATGGCCGGTGTCACGGCGGCGGGGTACACGACCCCTACGCCGATCCAGGCCCAGGCGATACCGACTGTCATGGAGGGGCGCGACGTCATGGGGCTCGCCCAGACCGGCACGGGCAAGACCGCAGCCTTTGCGCTGCCGATCCTGCATCGGCTCGCCCAGGGAGAGCGGGGGCGCGTCCGGGCCCTGGTCATTGCCCCCACCCGGGAGCTGGCCGAGCAGATCAATGACAGCTTCGTCACCCTGGGGCGCCAGACCCGGCTGCGGAGTGTCACCGTCTACGGCGGCGTTAACGTCAACCCCCAGATTCAGAAGCTCAAGGCGGGCGCGGAGATCGTCGTGGCTTGCCCGGGGCGGCTCCTGGACCACATGGCCCAGGGGACCATCGACCTCTCGCACCTGGAGGTGCTCGTCCTGGACGAGGCGGACCAGATGTTCGACATGGGCTTTCTCCCTGACCTTCGCCGGATCCTGAAGCAGCTTCCCCCCAAGCGCCAGACCCTCCTCTTCTCGGCCACCATGCCCATCGACATCAGGGTCTTGGCCCAGGAGATCCTGCGGGACCCGGTCACGGTGCAGGTGGGGACCGTGGCCCCGGCGGTCACCGTCACCCATGCCCTCTACCCGGTGGAGCAGCACCTGAAGACGCCGCTCCTGCTGGAGCTGTTGCGTCACACCGACACCGAGTCGGTCCTCATCTTCACCCGCACCAAGCACCGGGCCAAGCGGCTGGGTGAGCAAATGGAGAAGGCCGGCTACAAGGCCGCGTCCCTCCAGGGGAACCTCTCCCAGAACCGGCGCCAGGCGGCACTGGACGGGTTCCGGGACGGCACCTTCCAAATCCTCGTGGCCACCGATATCGCCGCCCGGGGGATTGATGTCTCCCAGGTGTCCCACGTCATCAACTACGACATCCCCGACACCGCCGAGGCGTACATCCACCGCATAGGCCGCACGGGCCGGGCCGCCCGCAGCGGCGACGCCTTCACCATGGTGACGAGCGAAGATACGGCCATGGTCCGCACTATCGAGCGTAAGCTCAACACCTCCCTAGAGCGCCGCACCATGGCCGGCTTCGACTACAGCGTGCCGGCACCGAAAAAGGACACCGAGTTCGCTCGTCCCCCCCGGCAGCCCATGCCGTCCCGCCGTCCCACGGAGGCGAAGAAGGGGGGAGCCCGTCAAGGTGCATCCCATCAGCCGGGAAGCGCCAAACCCGCCGAGGGGAGGCGTTCCCAGCCCCAAGCTGCGAAGGCAAATCCAGCCCGCACCGCCGGAACCGGTGGCCAGCGCACCGGCCAGCAGCGCCGTCAGCCCCGCTGACCTGCACTGCTGTCACGGAAACGAAAGAGGGGGAAGCTGCGCTGGCGGCTTCCCCCTTTCTATTAAAAAGTCAGTTGAATAACACGGAGAGACGGAGAACACGGAGAAAATAAAATAGATTGAAATGCTACAGAGGCGAGAACATTGCTTTCAACGGGATTGGCTTGAAAGGGTTTTACTCCGTGCTCTCCGTTTCTCCGTGTTATTTGATGTCTTATTACCGCTCCGCCACCAGGAACTCGCTCCTGATCAGCTCGAAGTGGTTGCGGTGGGAGCGGATCTTCCACCAGACGCTCCCCTCCCGGGCGACGGTCCAGGGGGGGGCGATGATCGCCTCCTTCCCCCCCAGGATTGCCTTGACGTTGTCCATTCCCCGCCCCGAGTAGGGGCCCGACTCGGTTCCCCCAAGCCATTTCTCTTCCGGCGCGTTGGCCGTGGACCAGGAAAAGGGATCGGACAAGAGGAACGATGCACCAGACAGTCGGGCGACCCGGTTCATCTCGTAGAGGTGGGCCAGGGGGTAGGAGACCCGGTCGATGAGGTTCAGGGAGGCGGTCCGGTCGAAGGTCTCCCGGGCGAAGGGGATGGCCAGGGCGTCGGCCACGACGAACTCCACTTCGTCGGTCCGCCAGCAATCGGGGAGGGTAAGGCGGAATTCATCCCGCAGGTTCCCCTCCCGGGGAAGGGAGAAACGGATCTGTCTCTCCCGGGCAAGTTGCCGCGCCGCCCGGATGAAGGTGAGGGAGAGATCGAAGCCCACCGCGAGCCCGCTCCGCTGCCCCAGTTCGAAGGTGAGCCTCCCCACGGCGCAGCCGGCATCGAGGGAGGTTTCGGCGTTTCCGGCAAGGGCTGACGCCCAGGAGGCGTAGGCGTCACCCGCCTCCGGGTCCCCGGCCAGGTCCGCGAAGTGGCTCCAGAGATAGGTGGCCAGCGTCCCCTGCTCCTCGTACTTCCACTGTCCCCCCGACGGCCCCGTGTCCGGATCGGGAAGGAGCACGGCAATACCGTCCCGGATCGGGAACCGGCGCCGGCATCCCTTGCAGGAGAGGTGGCCCGCCGTGATGTCGCCGTCCGCTTCGGCGGTGGCCGTGAGCTCCAGGGGGCGCTCCTTGGGGAGGCAGGCGGGACAGACGAGGAGGGGGGCAATGCTCCGCTTCATGGGAGTCGGCGCCTCACGCGGCCTGTCTGGCCAGGAGGTACTTGCCGACCCAGTGCTTGGAGAACTGGTAGGCGGTGCGGCCGCAGCGCTTTTTCTTGTCGTGGGACCACTGGATGGCGTCGAGCCTTAGTTGCTCCGACCAGGGGATATCCACCTCCCGGGTGCGGGCCTCGCGCTCCACGCAGAGGCGCACCGCTTCCAGGTAGCGGTCCTGGGTGAAGACGTGGAACGGCACCCAGAGGCCGAACCGGTCCGAGAGGGCGATTTTTTCCTCCGTGGCCTCGCTCTCCTGCAGTTCGCCGTTGACCAGCTTCCAGCCTATGTTGTCGGATTCGTACTCGGGAAGGAGGTGACGGCGGTTGGAGGTGACATAGATCAGGACATTCTCGGGAGGGGAGTAGACCGACCCGTCCAGGGCGCTTTTGAGGATCTTGTAGGTCAGTTCCCCCGGCTCGAAGGTGAGGTCGTCGCAGAGGAGGATGAAGCGGTAGGGCTCGTTCTCCACGGCGGAGAAGATGTCCGAGAGATAGATCAGGTCTTCCTTCTCCACCTGGATGACCCGGAGCCCCTCGCAGGCGTACTCGTTGAGGAGCGCCTTCACCAGTGACGACTTCCCCGTCCCCCGGGACCCCCAGAGGAGGGCGTTGTTGGCTGGGAGCCCCTTCAGGAACTGGCGCGTGTTGCTGATCATGATCTCCTTCTGCTTCTCCACTCCCAGCAGTTCATGGAGGGAGGTGGTATCGGTCACCCTGACCGCCTGGAGAAAGCCGGAAAAGGAATGGCGGCGCCAGTTGGCGGCGTAGCAGGTGGACCAGTTGACCGGCTTTACGGCCCGGGGGAGGAGCATCTCCACGGAGCTGAGGACGCGTTCCAGCTGGGCAACGAATTCGGGTTTCATGGTAAGCATGGTTTTTCTCTTTTCGTGATGTTGATTATGCAAGTTTGTGAGACTGTAGCGACGTGTTCGCGGTAAAGCGGCTAACGGTTCGAAAAAACAAGATAAAACAGTGGTTGTTTTTGGTATACGTCATCCCAGCGCCCTCTGTCAAGTCCAAACCCCGGGCCTGTGGCCGTAAACGCGCTCCCCGCGCGGGTAGGGAGAATTCCCTTCCGCACACGGAAAAGCCCCCGGCCGCGAGATACGACCGGGGGCTTTTGCCACTTTCATGGGGGATACTACAGACCCAACTGCTTGAAGAAGTCATTCCCCTTGTCATCCACCAGGATGAAGGCCGGGAAGTTCTCGACCTCGATCTTCCAGACCGCTTCCATCCCCAGTTCGGGGAAGTCGATGCACTCGACCTTCTTGATGTTCTCCTCGGCCAGGACCGCGGCAGGGCCGCCGATGGAGCCCAGGTAGAAGCCGCCGTGCTTCTTGCAGGCATCGGTCACCTGCTGGCTCCGGTTCCCCTTGGCGATCATGATCATGGAGCCGCCGTTCGCCTGGAGAAGATCCACGTAGGAGTCCATGCGGCCGGCAGTGGTGGGGCCGAAGGAGCCGGAAGGCTTGCCAGCCGGGGTCTTGGCCGGTCCGGCGTAGTAGATCGGATGATTCTTGAGATAGTCGGGGAGCGGTTTGCCGCTGTCGAGAATCTCTTTGAACTTGGCGTGGGCGATGTCGCGCCCCACCACGATGGTGCCATTCAGCAGCAGCGGCGTGGAAACCGGGTGCTTGCTCAGTTCGGCCAGGATCTCCTTCATGGGGCGGTTCAGGTCGATCTTGACCCCGTGCTCATGCTTGCCGCGGTACTGCTCGGGAATGAGTCGGCTCGGATTGCGGTCCAGTTCCTCGACGAAGAGGCCGTTTTGGGTGATCTTGGCCTTGATGTTGCGGTCGGCGGAACAGGAGACCGCCATCCCCACGGGGCAGGAGGCGCCGTGGCGGGGAAGCCGGATGACCCGTACGTCATGGGCGAAGTACTTGCCGCCGAACTGGGCGCCGATGCCGAGCTTGTAGGCCTCTTGGAGAAGCTTCTCCTCCAGTTCCACGTCGCGGAAGGCCCGGCCGTGCTCGTTCCCCGTGGTGGGGAGGGCGTCAAGGTACTTGGCGGAGGCGAGCTTGACCGCCTTCATGCAGGCGTCGGCCGAGGTACCGCCGACCACGACGGCGATGTGGTACGGCGGGCAGGCGGCGGTTCCCAGGTACTTCATCTTGCCCACCAGGAACTTGAGCAGGCTGTCCGGGGTAAGGAGTGCCTTGGTCTCCTGGTAGAGCATGGTCTTGTTGGCGGAGCCCCCCCCTTTGGCCATGAAGAGGAACTTGTAGTAATCGCCGTCCACAGCCTGGATGTCGATCTGGGCCGGCAGGTTGGTGCCGGTGTTGACTTCCTTGTACATGTCCAGGGCCACGGTCTGGGAGTAGCGGAGATTTTCCTCGGTGTAGGTCTTGTAGACCCCCTTGGAGAGAAACTCCTCGTCCTTTCCGCCGGTCCAAACCTGCTGCCCTTTCTTGGCCACGACGGTGGCGGTGCCGGTGTCCTGGCAGAGGGGGAGCTCGAAGTTGGCGGCGATCTCGGCGTTCCGCAGGAATGCCAGGGCAACCCCCTTGTCGTTCTGGGAGGCTTCCGGATCCCGGAGGATCTTGGCCACCGACTCGTTGTGCTCGGGGCGGAGCAGGAAGGAGACGTCCCTCATGGCCGTGTTGGCCAGGACGGTGAGTGCCTCGGGATCGACCTTGAGGACCTCTTTCCCTTCGAAAGTTGCGACGCTGACATACTTCTCCGAGTCGGGAATCTTGTAGTACGACGTCTCATCTTTCTCGAGGGGGAAGGGTTCCTGGTAAACGAACGGCTTGGTGGACATACATGCTCTCCTTTCGCGTGGGTTTATGAGGAGTTTTCTGTATACAGTATGCAGGTCGCAATCTTATGTAATATTTTTCATTTTGTCGAGAGGGAAGTTGAACATAACCGGGAGATTGCAGTTGCGAACAGCCGATCTTCTGGTACATGTTGTAAGAACGTCATAACGCGGTAACATGACGATGATAATCGGAACAACAGAGGCCTCAGCAGAAAAGCTCATTCGGGAGGAAAGCACCATGAAGATGCAGGAGATCAAGGAAATTGCCAAGCAGCGGGGGGTCAAGGCCGGCACCCTGAAAAAGGCCGAGCTGATCAAGGCCATCCAGCGCATGGAAGGGAATTCCGACTGCTATGCCGAGGGAAAGGCCGCAAACTGTGGTCAGGACCAGTGCCTGTGGCGGGAGGACTGTGACTGAAACCCGGTGCTGCGCGGAGGAATGAAGGGCGGGGCGGGCTGTTTGGTCGCCCCGCCTTTGCTTTTGTGCCGATGGGGAGGCGGGTCAAAATCGTTGACCGGGTAGGCGGCGCGAGTTATAGTACCCCCTTCCCCCACTTGCTTCCGGCATTCGTTTTAAACATTCCCAAGGCAGGCCATGTCCGCAGTAGACCTGAGAAAAGTTCCTCCCCAGAGCATTGAGGCCGAGATGTCGATCCTCGGCGGTATTCTCCTCGAAAATGAGGCGATCAACCGCGCCCTGGAGATCATCGAGACCGACGACCTCTACCGGGAGACCCACCGGAAGATTTTTCGGGCCATGGTGGACCTCTCCACCCGCAACGAACCCTGCGACCTCATTACACTCACCGACGTGCTCAAACGCTTCGGGGAGCTGGAGGAAGTGGGAGGGGCCGCGTACCTGGCCACCCTGGTCGATTACGTCCCCACTGCCGCCAACATCGCCTACTACTGCCGGATGGTGAAGGAGAAGTCCATCACCCGCCGTCTCATCACCGCGGCCACCGACATCGTCACCAAGGGGTACGACGTGGAGACCGGGGTGGAGGAGCTTCTCGACACGGCCCAGAAGAACATCTTCGAAATTGCCGACAACAAGCTCCGCCCAGCCTTCACGCCGGTCGGCACCATCCTCAAGGATACCTTCAAGCACATAGAGACCCTCTACGAGAAGAAGGAGCATGTCACCGGCGTCCCCACCGGTTTCTACGATCTGGACGAGATGACCGCAGGCTTCCAGCGGGGGGATCTCATCATCATCGCCGGCCGCCCCTCCATGGGGAAGACCGCCTTTGCCCTCAACATCGCCCAGCATGCCGCGGCCCACGCCAGCACGCCGGCGCCGGCGGCCATCTTCTCCCTGGAGATGAGCAAGGAGCAGCTGGTGATGCGGCTTCTCTGCTCCGAGTCGCGGGTCGACGCGAGCCGCCTGCGGACCGGCCATCTGGTGGATACCGACTGGCACAAGCTGACCAGCGGGGCCGACAAGCTGGCCAAGGCGAAGATGTTCATCGATGATACTCCGGCCATCCCGGTGCTGGAGATGCGGGCCAAGTGCCGGCGTCTCAAGGCGGAGCACGGTCTGGGGCTCATCGTGGTCGACTATCTGCAGCTCATGCGGGGGTCGAGCACCGAGTCGCGCCAGCAGGAGATCTCGGAGATTTCCCGCTCGCTCAAGGCCCTGGCCAAGGAGCTGGACGTGCCGGTGGTGGCCCTGTCGCAGCTCAACCGCTCCCTGGAGAGCCGCACCGACAAGCGCCCCATCATGAGCGACCTGCGGGAATCGGGAGCCATCGAGCAGGACGCCGACGTGATCATGTTCGTCTACCGGGACGCCGTCTACTGCGACGATTGCAAGAAGCGGGACGGCTCCTGCACCAAGGAGCACGACAAGGACGCCGAGATCATCATCGGCAAGCAGCGTAACGGCCCCATCGGAACGGTAAAGCTCCTGTTCAACGGCCAGTTCACCAAGTTCGAAAACCTGGAGAAACGTCATGACTACTAATATCCATCCCACCGCACAGATCAGCGCCACCGCAACCATCGCCGACGGCGTGGAGATCGGCGCCAACGTCATCGTGGGGGACCATTCCTCCATCGGCGCCGGCACGAAAGTGATGGCCAACGCCGTCATCGGCCCCTGGACCCGGATCGGCGAGAACAACACGATTCATTACGGAGCCATCGTGGGGCATGATCCCCAGGACTTCGGCTACAAAGGGGAGGAGAGCTGGACCATCATCGGCAGCGGCAATATCATCCGCGAGGGTGCCACCATCCATCGGGGGAACCGGCCCGGCACCAAGACGGTGGTGGGCGACAACAACTTCTTCATGGTCAACTCCCACGTGGGGCACAACTGCGTGCTGGGGAACAATATCATCCTGGTGAACGGGGTGCTCCTGGCCGGCCACGTGGTGGTGGAGGACCGGGCCATCGTCTCCGGCAACTGCGTGGTGCACCAGTTCTGCCGCATCGGCAAGTTCGCCATGATGCGGGGGCTCTCCCGCTCCGCCCGCGATGTGCCTCCCTTCTGCATCGTGGACGACACCCACACGGTGAGGGCCCTGAATCTGGTGGGGCTGCGGCGCAACGGCTTCGACCAGGCCCGCATCCGGGCCATCAAGAACGCCTTCAAGCTCCTCTTCCTCTCGGGGCTCAACATGCAGAACGCCCTGGCCGAGGCGGAGCGCACCCTTACCATTACCGACGACGTCCGCTATCTCCTGGATTTCATCAAGAGCGCCAAGCGCGGTGTCTGCTTCGGGCGCGGCGTGATCGTGGACGTGGAAGAGAAAGATTAGTTAAAGGAGTTTCCCCGATGACCCAATACAATCCTTTGAAACAGCTTCCCGCGACCGCCGGCTACGGGAAGGGCGATGCCTTTGTCCTTTTCGGTGAACTCTTTGGCCGGGGGTACGCCAATGGCATCGTCGACGAGGCAAAAAAAGCCGGCATGACCATCATCGGTGCCACCGTGGGGCGCCGCGACAACAACGGACCGCTCCGTCCCCTCACCCCCGAGGAGCTTGCCGAGGCCGAGGCGAACCTGGGGGGGAAGATCATCAACGTGCCGCTGGAAGCCGGGTTCGACCTTGAGCCGGCCGACGACGGCCTCACCCCCGCTGACCGCCTCAAGGGGGTAAAGCCCGACACGGTGGTGGAGACGCGGCTCGACATGGCCGCCATCGATGAGTCTCGCCAGAAGGGGCTCGCCCGCTTCCGGGAGAATCTTGCCCTCTTTACGAAAGAGCTGGAAGGGCTCATCCCTGCCGGGGCCAATGTCCTCATCGCCCACACCATGGCCGGCGGCATCCCCCGTGCCAGGACCCTCATGCCGATCCTGAACCGGGTCTTCAAGGGGCAGGGAGACCGCTACCTGGCGTCAGGACCCTTCTGGAAATCCGACGTGGGGCAGCTCTGCTCCCTCTCCTTCGACGAGGTGACCGCCGACACCTTCGGCGCCCTCATCGCCGCCACCGCCGGGCTCCGGAGCCGGGTGGAGGGGGCCGGTTCCCGCATTTCCTACTCGGCCTTCGGCTACCACGGCTGCGCGGTGCTCATCGGCGGAGAATACCGGTGGCAGTCCTACACCCCGTACCTCCAGGGATGGGCCAAGATCCGCCTGGAGGAAGTCACTGCGAAAGCCTGGCAGGAAGGGGTGAAGGCCACGGTCTACAATTCCCCCGAGATCCAGACCAACTCCAGCGCCCTCTTCCTGGGGGTGGAAATATCCCTCTACCCGCTGCTGGCGGCCCTGCGGAAGGAAGGGGACGGACCCGCGGCCACGGCCATATGGGATGCCTGCCAGGGGCTCATGAAGGAAGGGGAGACCCTCGATGCCCTCCTGGCCAAGGCCGATGCCTACCTCTCGTCGCCGGTCCTGAACTCCTTTGGAACTTACGAGGAGTGGCCTCACAACAATACCGCGGAGCAGGCGAGCCTCATGCTCACCGTCTCCGACGAGCTCATGACCATGAGCGCCGACCCCAAGAACGTGGTCTGCGCCGAACTCTCGAAATCGGTCTTCCAGGCGGTGGGACGCCTCATGTTCGATCATTCCTGGAGCCCCCAGGCGCCGGTAGTCTGGCTGAACCACGATACCATCGCCCGCCGGCTCATTGGCTGACCGGCACCCGGATAGAAGTGCAAAAAAAGAGCCGTCCCCTTGGGGCGGCTCTTTTTTTGCGACGGCTGTGGACTGTTCGCCTATCGTACCAGTTTCGACAGCTTCTTGAACTCCTCGGTCCCTGCCACCCGCAGGAGCTGGAACAGGGCCGCCTCGGTAGAGGTGATGGCCGCGCCGGCCGCTGCTGCGGCGTTGACCCCCACCTTCCAGTTCCCTTTTTTGCGGCTCATGACCGCGTCCTTCACCAGGTGGACGTGATATCCCCGCTCCCGGAGCTCCAGGACCGTCTGGAGGACGCAGACGTGGGTCTCCATGCCGGTGACGATCACCTGCTTCCGCCCCAGCTCCGCCAACCGGTTCAGAAAGGCCTCGTCGCCGCAGCAGCTGAAGGCCATCTTCTCGAAGGCGGCCCCCTCAATCTTTTCCCGCAGCTCCGGGACGGTGCAGCCAAGCCCCTTCACATACTGCTCCGTGGCCACCACCGGGATGCCGAGTTCCTTCGCGGCCTCCAGGAGGATGCCGGTGTTCTTCGTGAGTTGCGCCAGGACCTCCTGATCCATGGCCGCGCAGAGCTTTTCCTGCACGTCCACGACGACGAGTACCGCGTGGTTGCGGTCGAGAAAAAACGTGTCCATGATGCCCATGTGGTTAACCCTCCTTTCAGTCCCTTCTGATTTCGATGCCCAGTTCCTGAATTTTCTTCCGAAGCGTGTTCCGGTTGATGCCGAGGATGTCGGCCCCCTTTACCTGGTTCCCCCGGGTCTTTTCCAGGACGAAGCGGATGAGGGGGCGTTCGATCTGTTTGAGGACCAGGTTGTAGATGTCGCCGGTCTCCATCTTGTCTAGGTTGGTGAGGCTCGCCCGCAGCTTCATGTCCACCAGGGCCTCAAGCGACAACTCGTCGGTGGCGACGGCCTCGCCGGTGCGCTGGATCCGTAGCCCCGGAAAGTCTGCCGGTGTGAGGAGCGGGTCGGAGGAGAGGATCACGGCCCGCTTGATGGTGTTCTCCAGTTCCCGCACGTTGCCGGGCCAGGAGTAGGCCGTGAGGAGCGCCATGGTCTCGGGGGAGCAGGTCCTGCCGGGGACCTCCAACTCGGCACAGGTCTTGTGGAGGAAGTACTCCACCAGGGCCGGGATGTCCTCCTTGCGCTCCCGCAGGGGCACCAGCTGGATCGGCACCACGTTCAGGCGGTAGTAGAGGTCTTCCCGGAACTGTTTGTTCCGGGCCAGTTCCTCCAGGTTCTGGTTGGTGGCCGCCACAATCCGCACATCCACGGCGATGTTCTGGCTCCCGCCGGTGCGGGTCACCTCCTTCTCCTGGAGAACCCGCAGAATCTTAGCCTGGAGGTCCAGGGGCATGTCGCCGATCTCATCGAGGAAGATGGTGCCGCCGTTGGCCTGCTCGAACTTGCCGAGCTTGCGCTCCACCGCGCCGGTGAAGGCCCCCTTCTCGAAGCCGAAGAGCTCGCTCTCCAGGAGCTCCTTGGGGATGGCCGCGCAGTTGAGGGCGATGAACGGCTTGCCGATCCGCTTGGAGTTGAAGTGGATGGCCCGGGCGATGAGCTCCTTGCCGGTGCCCGACTCCCCCTGCACCAGCACCGTCACGTCGCTGGGGGCAACCTTGCCGATGGTCTTGTAGACCTCCCGCATGGCCGGGGAGTTACCGACGATGTTCTTCTCCAGGAGATAGCGGTCCTTCAGCTCCTCCCGGAGGATTGACATCTGGGAGGTGATCTCCCTGGCCCGGTTCACCTTCTCGATGATGGCGTCGATCACGTCCAGGTCAAAGGGCTTGGTGATGTAGTCGTAGGCGCCGCGCTTCATGGCCTCCACGGCGTTCTTCATACTTGCCTCGGCGGTCATGATCACCATGAGGAGATCGCTCTTCAGCTCCTTCACCCGGTCCAGGAGGTCGAGCCCCGAAATACCGGGCATCTTGATGTCGAGGATCGCCAGATCGTAGTCGCCGGACTGGATGAGGCGCAGGGCCTCCTCCCCGTCCCGGGCGAGATCCACGGAAAATCCCTTTTTCCGCAGGGCCTTGGAGAGGACCCAGCGCATGCTTTCTTCGTCGTCGGCAACCAGTATGCGGTGCAATACCATATCAACCTCGGCTGAAGGCCGAAGGCTGAAGGCTGATGGTGGTGTATTTCCCGTCAGCCGTCAGTCTTCAGTCTGTAGTTTACTGAATTAACGGCAGCATCACCGTGAACGTCGTCCCCGTGCCCGGGTCTGACTCCACCTTGAGCATGCCCCGGTGCTCCGTGACGATCTTCTGGCAGATGGCGAGGCCGAGTCCGGTCCCCTTGGCCTTGGTGGTGAAGAAGGGGGTAAAGAGTTGCTCCAGCTGCTCCTTGGGGATGCCGGGGCCGTCGTCGCAAACGTCGATGGCCACCATGCGGGAGCGGCGCTCCCCCTTCTGGGTCATGCTGTAGTCGGAGATGACCCTGCTCGCGACGCGGATGGTGCCCCGCTCGTCCACCGCCTCCACAGCGTTCTTGATCAGGTTCAGGAAGAGCTGGGTCAGAAGTCCCTCGTCGGCCAGGATTGGCGGGATGCTCGGGTCGAACTGCTGCTGGAACGTTACGGACTTCCCTTCCGTGGCCCGTTTCCTGAGAGTGACAATGTCGCCGAGGACCTTGTGGAGGTTCACCTTGGTGAGTTGGAGCTTGCGAGGCGATGAGAGTGCCAGGAGCTCCTCCACGATCCGGTTGACCCGGTCCACCTCCCTGACCACGACCCGGACGTTGTCCCGCAGTTCGCTCTCGAGGGGGAGTTCCATTTCCAGGAGCTGGGCCGCACCCTTGATCCCCCCCAGAGGGTTCTTGATCTCGTGGGCCAGGCCCGCCGCCAGGGTGCCGAGGGTGGAGAGCCGGTCGGCGTGGCGGACCGCATCCTCCAGTTCCCGGATGTTCGTCAGGTCCCGCAGCATGAGGATGGTGCCGATGGGCTCGCCGTTCTGCCGCAGGAGCGGAAACGTGGTGGCAGCGACCGGGGTAAGCTGCTTCGCCTTCCTGATGACGATATTCTCGTTGTCGGAGATCGTCATGCCGGTGGCGGCGGTCTTGGCGACCATCTCCAGCAGAATTCCCTGACTGCCGAGGAAAGCCGCGAAGGGGTGCCCCAGGGCCTGGCGCCGGGAGATGGCGATGATCTCCTCAGCAGCGGGGTTCATGAGGGTGACCCGCCCCTCCAGATCGATGACGATGACCCCGTCGCCGACGCTGTCGATGATGGTGGCAAGGAACGCTTCGTTGGTGCTTTCCGAGTTCATGGCGCCTCCGGCGCGAAGAAGCGGTGCAGTGCTTCGAGAAGGGCTTCCTTTCCCTCGATGATGTTGACGGCCTTGCGGAACTGGGCCGCGCCGGACAGGCCGTGGGAGTACCAGCTGAAGTGCTTGCGCATCTCCCGCAAGGCCACCCGCTCGCCGCTCAGCTCCGTGAAGAGCTCCAGGTGTCTGAGCGCGGCGCGGAGCCGCTCCCCGGTGGAGGGTGCGTCCGGTTCCCTGCCGTCCAGGAGGGCCAGGGCCTGGCGAAAGATCCACGGGTTACCCAGGGCGCCCCGGGCCACCATGACACCGTCGCAGCCGGTTTCGGCCAGCATGGCGGTGACGTCGGCGGCGGTGAAGAGGTCGCCGCTGCCGATCACAGGTATTTTCACGCTCTGCTTCATCTCGGCGATCTGTTGCCAGTCGGCGTGCCCTTCGAACATCTGGGCGCGGCTCCGGGGGTGGAGGGTGATGGCGTCGCACCCCTCCTCCTCGGCAATCCGGGCGATTTCCAGGAAGTTGGCCTCACCGCAGACCCAGCCGCTGCGGATCTTGACGGTCAGGGGAAGGCGCGTGGCGCGGCGTGTTTCGCGAATGATGGCCCTGACCTTTGCCGGATCCCGCAACAGGGCGCTGCCGGCCCCGGTGCCGACCACCTTCTTGACCGGGCATCCCATGTTGATGTCGATGAGGTCGCCGTGCCCCTCCACCATCCGTGCCCCTTCGGCCAGAAGCTGCGGGTCGTCGCCGAAGAGCTGGATTCCCAGGGGACGGTCCTCCGGCACGCTGCGCAGAAGCTCGAAAGTCTTGCGCCCCTCCCGCACGAGGCCGTTCACGCTTACCATCTCGGTAAAGCAGAGGCTTGCCCCCTCCTCCCGGGCCAGAAGCCGGAAGGGGAGGTTCGTAATTCCCGCCATGGGGGCGAGGACCAGATTGTTTGCCAGGGTCAGGGAGCCGATGGCCAGGGGGTTGAGCATTGGTTATTTCTATTCATGTAGTGATGATGTGCTTAAAATTTAAGCATGGTAGCACGGGGGGCAAAAAAGGCAAGGAATTTTTCCCGGCGATGACAGGGGACAGCCCCCTGCGATTGACATTCGGCAGAGCGGGAATTACCCTTCAAGAGCGGATGTCGGGCGATAAAAGGGGGGGAGCATGGAAATCGTTGGCGGTTTCATGGTGATGATGTGGATTCTCGGCCTGATACTGACGGTGGTCTGGCTTGTCATGCCGTTCGTGGTTCTTGCCATAAAGGGGAAGGTGGAACAGAACCATCTGCTCCTGGAATCCATCGACCGGCGCCTTGCCGCCATCGAGGATCGGCTTCGGGAGGGGGGCCGGCAATGAAGGGCGAGGGCTACCCTCCCGCAACCTTCTTGAACGCCCCCGGAAAGTCTCCGGAGAGTTCCCTCCCCATGGTCCGTTCAAGGTAACGGCAGAAGCACTCCACCACCTTCGGGTCGAACTGTCTCCCCGCCTCCCTGCGCAACTCGGCAATGGCCTCGCCGATGGTATACCCTTTCTTGTAGGGACGCTCCGACACCATGGCGTCAAAGGAGTCGGCAACCGAAACGATCCGTGCCGAGAGGGGGATTTCCTCCCCCTTGAGCCCCTTGGGATAGCCTGTGCCGTCATAGCGCTCGTGGTGGTGGAGGATGGCGGGGAGAACGTCATTCAACTGGGCGATGGGAGAGAGGATCGCAACCCCCTTCTCCGGGTGGGCCCGAAGCGGGGGGAACTCGTCGTCTGAGAGGACCGCCGGTTTTTCCAGGACCGCCTCGATCACCCCAATCTTGCCGATGTCGTGAAGGAGGCCGCCGAGCCGCACCTTCTCCACCTCCTGTTCGGAAAACCCCATTTCCTTCGCGATGCGGGCCGCGATGTGCATGACCCGCTCCGAGTGCCCCTTGGTCCAGGGGCTCTTGGCGTCGATGGCGTTGGCGAGGCTCGCCACGGTGTTGATGAAGAGGCTCCGCATGTCCTCGTAGAGCCGGGCGTTTTCCAGGGCCACCGCCATCTGGGATGCGATCTTCTCGATGGTGAAGGTCTCGCCCCGGGCGAATTTCCCCGCCTCGGTGTCCCCCAGAAGGAGTACCCCCTTTACCTCATTCCGGACCACCAGCGGAATGGCCAGAACCGACCGGATGCCAAGGGAGTAGAGTGCCTGGTCCACGGGGGGCATCCCCTCGGTTTTCCCCATGAAGACGACGCTCGTGCTGCGTCCGTTTCGGCGGGCATTCCATGCGGCGCATCGCCCCCGGGGGAGCCGTGAGCCGGCGCTGAGAATGCCGGGGATCGGAAGCTCTCCGGCGTGGGATGCCATGATCGCCAGTTTACTCCCCTCCACCTGGAGGATCGCCACGAATTCACACCCCGTTATCCGCTCCACATGCTCCATGGCGGTTCCCAGGATCTTGTCGCTGGAAAGGGACGACGAGATCGCCTTGTTGATCTCGTCGAGGGTAAGGATCACGTCGATTCGCCCCGCCAGATCCAGGGCCATGTCGAGGGATTCGTCGAAAAGCTGGATGTGGGAGACGATAAGGGCCGCGTGGGATGTCAAGTCGCGGATCACCGCCACTTCGTCGGGGGAAAAGGGGGGGAGCTCCCTGGCCCGGGCCACGAAGACCGCCCCGATTACCTGGTTGCGGGCCACCATCGGCACGGCCAGTAGCGTCAGGTTGCGCAGGAGTTTTCTCAACTTCTGGGGAATGAGGTGCGACACGCCCGGGTCGGACAGAAGCAGGTGCTGTTTCTTCTGGAGCAGCCCCTTGAGAAGGGGGATCTTGTCGGGGGCAAGGGGCATATCCCGGAAGATGGGGACGAAGCGGGCGGGAAGGCCGTAGCTTCTGGCCGGTGCGAAATCGCGTCGCTCCCGGTCGAAGAAATAAACGGCAATCCATCTGCTCTTGACCAGTCTCTTGAGTAGCCGGGACAGGTCCTTCACTACCTCGTCCACGTCGGCGAGACCGCTCAGACGCTCACTTCCCTCGATAACCGCGTTGAACGTGTCGATCATGGTGATTACCCCTTCGAGTAGTTTGCCACCAAATACCCCATATGTCTTGCCAAAAATAGGTTTTTTTATTACTATCCCCCCTCTGCCGTTGTGGCGCCCGAGTAGCCTGCGGGGCTCCCTTGACGGCTCTCGGACCGGGCGTTGAACTCCCCTGTCGCCGAGAAGATTATCAACATTGTCAGGAACGAAATGGATGGCGCCGGAAAGCGCCGTCTCTGTTTCAGGAGGAATCTGAATGGGGCTTTTGGATGGCAAGAAGGCGGTCATTTTCGGTATCGCCAACGAGAAGAGCATCGCATGGGCCATTGCCCAGGCGTTCCGTCGCGAAGGGGCCGAACTGGCCGTAACCTATGCCAGCGAGACGGTGGCGAAGCGAGTGATCCCCCTGGCGGAGAGCGTCGGTGCGTCCCTCGTGCTCCCCTGTGACGTGCGCAACGACGCAGAGATAAAGGATGTCTTCGATAAGATAGGAACGGCGTGGGGGGGGATTGACATTCTTGTCCACTCCATCGCCTTCGCCGGCAAGGAGGAACTCAAGGGATCGTTCCTCAATACGACCCGCGAGGGGTTTGCCCTCGCCCTTGATATAAGCGCCTATTCCCTCATTGCCCTCATGAAGGAAGCCCACCCCCTCATGGCGGGAAGGGAGGGGAGCGTTCTCGCGCTTACCTACTATGGTGGCCAGAAGGTTTTCCCGAACTACAACGTGATGGGTGTGGCCAAGGCCGCTTTGGAGATGAGCGTCAAATACCTGGCCGAGGCCGTGGGTTCCGACGGGATCAGGGTGAACGCCATTTCTGCCGGCCCCTTGAAGACCCTGGCCTCATCCGGGGTGGGGGGATTCAATCAGATCGCCGGCCACGTGGCGGAAAAAGCGCCCCTTCGCCGCAATATCACCCAGGACGAGGTGGCCGGGGCGGCCGTCTATCTGGCCAGTTCCCTGTCAAGCGGCGTTTCCGGCGAGATTCACTTCGTGGACAGCGGCTATAATATTATTGGGCTGTAAAACCGGGAACCGGTAAAGGCGGAGAACGAATATCAAACAGCTGCACGGCAACCTCATCGGCCTGAAGCCGAATCAGATCGCATCCCTGGAGCGGCTCTACCGGCGCCGCGTTCCCCCCGACGAGCTCATCACCGCCGAGCTGGCAGGGCGGATGGTGGAGATCTCGCGGGAGATCCGGCGGCAGATCGGTGTTCTCATCGACCGTCACGGGGCCGTGGAGTATGTCATTATCGGTGACGAGAAAGGGATATTCATCCCCGAACTCTCCGATTACCCTTTGGGGCGCCGCCTGTTGCGGGGGCTCCGCTACATCCACACCCACCTCAAGGGGGAGTCCTTCTCCGAGGACGACCTGACCGACCTGGCGCTCCTGCGCTTCGACCTCATGGCGATCCTCCAACTCCACCCGGACGACCGCCGAGTCGCCATCCAGACCGCCTCCCTCACCCCCACCGCCGGCGCCGCTCATCCCTACCGGGTGGAGGCGTCCGAACCCCTTGCCACCTTCCGCATGGATTTCGGTTCCTCGGTATCGCACCTGGAGCGGGAGCTGGAGAAGGCGGTGGCCACCGATGCCCGCGAGGTTGCTGCTTCGGGAGAGCGGGCCATTCTCATCTCGGTCACGAAAGAGTCCCGTGAGGAGGCCGAGGACTCCCTGGAAGAGCTCAAGGAGCTGGCCCGCACCGCCGGGGTCGCCGTCCTCGACGTGGTGATCCAGCGCCCCCGGCAGTTCAACCCCCGCTACCTCATGGGGGAGGGGAAAATGCGGGAGGTGGTGATCCGGGCGCTCCAACTGGGGGCGACGATCCTCATCTTCGACCAGGAGCTTTCCCCGGCCCAGGTTCGCTCCATCTCCGAGATGACCGAACTCAAGGTCATCGACCGGAGCCAGCTCATCCTCGACATCTTCGCCCGCCGGGCCACGAGCCTCGACGGAAAGGTGCAGGTGGAGCTGGCCCAGCTCAAATACATCCTCCCTCGCCTCACCGGGCGGGGAGTGCAGATGTCGCGCCTCATGGGGGGGATCGGTGGCAGGGGCCCCGGCGAAACAAAGCTGGAGACGGACCGGCGGCGAATCCGCGATCGGATCGCCAAGCTGGAGCGGGAGCTTGAAGAGTTGTCGCGGGGACGCCAGCAGCGCCGCCAGAAGCGGGTGCGGGCCGGGCTCCCCATCGTCTCCATCGTCGGCTACACCAACGCCGGCAAATCGACCCTTCTCAACGCCCTGACCCGCAGCCACGTCTTCACCGAAAACCTCCTCTTCGCTACCCTCGACACCTCGACCCGGCGGCTCCGCTTCCCCCGGGAACGGGAGGTGATCATCACCGATACGGTCGGCTTTATCCGCTCCCTTCCCAAGTCCCTCATGGGAGCCTTCAAGGCTACCCTTGAGGAACTCCAGGACGCTGATCTCCTGCTCCATCTGGTGGACTGTACCAATCCCCGCGTGGAGGAGCAGATCCACCAGGTGGAGACGATCCTGGAGGAACTGGACCTGGGGGACAAGCAACGGCTCATGGTCTTCAACAAAGTAGATCTTCTACCGGAGTTGAAGAAAAAGAGCCCCCTCGGCTTCATGAAGGTCCGCCAGCTATCCCGGCGCTTCAACGCCATCACCGTCAGCGCCGTGGATCCGTCAAGCCTGGAGGCGCTTCTCCAGGAAATGGAGCGCCGTTTCTGGCCTTCATCCCCCCAATCTTGACACCAATGCCCCGATTCCCTATAATGCGGGTTCCGTCCGGCACTACTTCCCACATCCGGCCGCTATGGCCATGCGTGGAAGGTTTTTCATGAAAAAAGCACTTCTCCTCCTTGTTATATGTCTCTTTCCGGTTTTTACTGTCCTGGCATCGGAAACCCGTAACTCACCCCTCAAGGAACTGGCCGCGTTGGGAAATGCCTCCTCGCTTCCCGACCTTTCGGGCGCCGTTCCCTCCGGGTTCAATTCCTACCCCAGGGGTGCGGCCGCTGGAGGTGCAGTCCGTCGGTCCGGCTCCCGCGAAACGTCCCTGGGGGATCTGGTCATCATCGAAGACCAACTAGCCTCCAATGAAGACTTCGAGCTGACGCTTCCCGAGGGGCCGCTCCCCGACTCGGACATCCCCCTCACCCTCAACGGCCAGGTGGAGTACTTCATCCGCTACTTCCAGACCTCCGGCCGCAAGTCCTTTACCCGCTGGCTTTCCCGCTCAGAACGCTATATTCCGATGATGAAGGAAGTCCTCAAGAAGAATGGGCTTCCCGAGGACCTGGTCTATCTCGCCATGATCGAGAGCGGCTTCACCCCCCACGCGGTGTCGGTGGCGAGCGCCGTGGGGCCGTGGCAGTTCATCTCCGGCACCGGCAAGCGCTATGATCTGCGGATAGACCAGTGGATCGACGAGCGGCGGGATCCCCTCAAGTCGACGGTGGCGGCGGCCCTGTATCTGAAAGAGCTCTACGCCATGTTCAACAACGACTGGTACCTGGCGGCGGCCGGATACAACGCAGGGGAGAACAAGATCCTGCGAGCCATCGACCGGTACAACACCCGAGATTTCTGGGAGATCTCCAAGGGGTCGTACCTGAAGCGGGAGACCAAGGAGTATGTGCCGAAGCTCCTGGCCGCCGCCATTATCGCCAAGGAGCCGACTCGCTACGGTTTTGCCGACGTTGCCTACCTTCCCCCCATCGAGTTCGACACGGTGACGATTCCCTCCCGCACCGATCTGGAGGTGGCGGCGAAGCTCTGCAATGTGGACTACCAGGTCGTCAAGGAGCTGAATCCTGAACTGCGCCGTTGGTGCACTCCCCCGGACTACCCCGGCTACGAGCTTAAGATTCCCTTTGGCAAGAAGAGGGCCTTCGAGCAGGCCTATGCGCAACTTCCCGAGGGTCAGCGCTACGCCGAGCGGTTCGTTTACGCCCGCTACCGGGCCAAGAAAAGGGATACCCTGGCGTCAATCGCCAGCCGTTACGGCACCACCCCGCAGGCCCTGGCCGAGGTGAACAAGCTGAAGCTCTCCGCCAAGGTGCGGGGGCGGACCCTCCTTGTGCCGGTGGTTGCCGACAAGGAACCGGCGGTCCAGACCGCGAAGGCCGATGCTCCGCGCAAGGAGAGCGCCAAGGGGTTCAACAAGTACTACACCGTGAAAAAGGGCGACACGATTGCGTCGCTTTCAAAGAAATTCAATATCTCGTCCCGCATTCTCACCGCCTGGAACAACCTGAAGGGAAAACTTGCCCTTCGTCCCGGCAAGCGGATCATCGTTGCCAAGTACGTGGAGAAGAAGGGTTCCATGGTTCCGGTGTCGGGCGGCGACGACAACGGATAAACAGGCCAAGCTCTACGCAGCATGAAAGGACATGAATTTTTATGTATAACTTCCTGATCTCCGGCGGCATCGCCCTCATTGCAATCATCATCATCTTCATCGCTGCGGGATCGTCGGCCTGGTGGTGGGCCATTCTCGTGGGGCTCATCCTGTTCGGCGCCTCGTTCCTCCTCATCTCCCGCGTCATCATGAAGAAGATCCTGGAGATCATGGAGACCGCCAACCGCGACATCCAGGCCCAGCGGGTGGACAAGGCGATCCGCGAGCTTAAGGAGGCATTCAAGTACGGCAAGTGGCAGATGTACGTGGATGGGCAGATCAACTCCCAGATTGGCATGATCTATTTTCTGAAGCGGGACTTCTCAACTGCGTTTCCCTATCTGGAAAAGTCCTTCGCCAAGAACTGGGTCTCCATGGGGATGCTGGCCGTCACCTACATGAAGCGGAACAAGCGCGACAAGATGAAGGAAACCTTTGAGAAGGCGGTCCAGTGGAGCCCCAAGGAGTCCCTTCTCTGGGCGCTCTACGCCTACTGCTGGACCGAGTGCGACGACATCGGCCAGGCCAAGGCGGTCCTGGAGCGGGGACTCAAGAAGCTCCCCGGCGACGAGAAGCTGAAGGCGAACATGGAGTCCCTCGAAGAGACGAAGAAGATGAAGATGAAGGTCTACGGCGAGATGTGGCTTCAGTTCCACCTGGAGCGCCAGGGTGTCGTCATGAAGCAGCAGATGGCGGCCATGGGGGGAATGAAGAGGCGGGTGGTCAGGAGATAGCCGCTCTCGGAGGCATACAATGTAATTACGGAAAAAGGGACGGTGGCGTCCCTTTTTCCTTTTGATCGGTACGGTGCATGATTGATCTCCTGAAAACCCTCGCCGTCCTCGTCGCTGTGGTCGTGATGGTGCGCCGCAGGTGGCACCTGGGAGCGGTCATGGCCCTGGGGGCGGCGTTCCTGGCATTCTCCTACCTCACGCCGCCGCTCAGGTTTCTTAGTGGGGCATGGGTAGCCCTTGCGTCTCCGAAGTCCCTGGAGATGACGGCCACCCTTGTCTTTACCATGATCATGGAGCATATCCTCCGCACGACCGGTACCCTGAGGCGGATGGTGGCGAGCCTTTCGGAGGTCCTCCCCGATTCCCGCCTCATCATGGCCGCCATGCCTGCCATGATCGGGATGCTTCCTTCCCCGGGGGGAGCGGTCTTCTCGGCCCCCATGGTGCGGGAGGCCTCTGCCCACCTGACGCTCCCCGCTGACCAGAAGGCGTTCATCAACTACTGGTACCGTCACCCCTGGGAATACATCTCACCCCTCTATCCCGGTATTATCCTGGTGGCGGGGCTCTCGCGCATCCCCTACCAGAAGATCGTCCTGGCGAACAGCGCCTTTGCCGTTTCCGTGATCTTCTGGGGGACTATCTTCTGCTTCCGGGGAGTCGGTTCCGCACCGGTGCCCGTGGGGGAAACGGTGGGCAAGCGACGGGCGCTCAGCACCTTTATCATTTCAGTGGCGCCTATTCTGGCGACGCTCATCTTTGTGGTGGTGCTGCAGGTCAATCCGGTGGTGGCCATGGGGGGAATGACAGCGCTTCTTTTTGCGGTCCACCGCTACGGACCGGCCAGAATTGTGACGACACTGAGGGAGAGTGTCTCCGTCAAGGCCCTTTCCCTTATTTTCGGGATCATGATCTTCCAGGAAACCCTGCGGCTCACCGGAGCCCTGGACGGGATATCGCATTTTTTCGTGGCGAGCGGCCTGCCTGTGCTCTTCATCATTACGGCCATTCCGTTCCTGGCGGGAGTCATGACGGGGCTTACCGTGGCCTTCGTTGGGATTACCTTTCCCATCCTGATGCCGCTCATGGGGGGAGACATTCCCTCCCTGGGGCTTCTTTCCCTCGCCTTCGGCAGTGGTTTCGCCGGGGTGATGCTCTCGCCGGTCCATCTCTGCCTCGTGCTGACGGGGGAATACTTCGAGGCTGACATGGCCCGGGTCTTCCGTCGTCTTTGGATTCCCCAGGCCCTAGTGCTTGCGGCAGCCGTGGTGCCGGTGTATATTTTCTCATGACCGTGCCGTGATGCGTTGCGCATTGCGGTTTTTTTCCGTACCCGAGGAGGTTTTAATGGCAAAGCGGATTGTGATTCTGATGCTGCTGGCGTTCACTAGCATTTCCCTCTCAGGGTGCCTTGTGGCTGAGAGCAAATACCTGAAAAAAGCGGAGGAGGCCGATACCCTCGGCCGGGAAGCCGCCACCCTTCAGGAAATGCATCAGAAACTCTCAGCCGAGAATGGCGCCTTGAAGGCTCAGCTTGCCAAGGTGAGGGAGGAGGCGGCCGGGTTGGCAAAGGAGAAGGAGAAGCTCGGCGCTGACAATAAAGAGCTTGAACAGGTGCTTCGCGCCAAGACCGATACCCTGTCACAGAGTGTCGCCGATCTGAGGCAGAAGGTGACGGACCTGGAGACCGAGAACACCCGACTCAAGGCGGAGATCGCCGAAACCCGTAAAGCCAGGGAGGAGAAAGTCCGGGAGGTGAGCAAGACCTACGAAGATCTCCTTGACCGCATGAAGGGGGAGATCGCCCAAGGGCAGGTGACGATTTCCGAGCTCAAGGGGAAACTGACGGTCAACATGGTGGATGCCATCCTCTTCGATTCGGGCAAGGCGGAGGTGAAGCAGGGGGGGATGGAGGTTCTCGCAAAGGTGGTGGATATCCTGAAGGGGATTCAGGACAAGATGATCCGTATCGAGGGGCATACGGACAACGTCCAGATTGTCGGCAACCTGACAAAACGCTTCCCCACCAACTGGGAGCTCTCGGCGGCCCGGGCCATTAATGTGGCGCGCTATCTCCAGAGCCAGGGTATCGACCCGACGGTCCTCGTGGCGGTGGCCAACGGCGAGTACCGTCCCGTGGCTTCCAATGACACAGAGGAGGGGCGGGCGAAAAACCGTCGGATCGAGATTGTCCTCGTTCCCCGGGATGCGCCTGACCGCCCATGAAAAAGAAGAGTTCGAAAACCGAACAGAAGCCCAGGGAGTTCGCGGCGCGTCCCTTCGCTGCCCTCAAGGGGCTTAAGCCCGATGATGCCACAGCTCGGGATGCGGCACCGGCCAAGGCACCCGCCCCTCCACCTCCAAAGCGAGCCGCCGAGCCCGACGATCTCTCCCTGTTCCTGCGCGAGATGGCTGACGTTCGGCGGATCCGTCCTGCAGCGGAACCCTCGCCGAAGAAGGAGGGAGAGAAGGCACCGGAGCCCCGCGAGCTGGCAGCGGCGGCAGAGATCCGCCGCCAGCAGGAGGCCGAAGAGCACCGTGTGTTTGCCGACGCCATTTCGAACCTGCGGCTCGATGTCACCTTCAGCGACCACCTGCCGGAAGAGAAGGGGGAGCCCCCCCGTCCGACGAGCCGACTCAAACAGCTGAAAAGCGGCCAGATCCGCGTCGGCCTGGAGCTTGACCTTCACGGACTTACCAAGGAAGAAGCTTTGGAGAGTCTGGAGAGCTTCATCGCCGCTGCCCATCGCCGCGACCAGAAAGCGGTTCTCGTCATTACCGGCAAAGGGAATAACTCTCCGGGGGAGCCGGTCCTCCAGGGCGCGGTCCTTTCGTGGCTTCGGGAGCGCGGGAAGGGGAAGGTGGCCGAGTTCGCCCCCGCACCTCGGGAACTGGGCGGTAGCGGCGCCATTGTCGTCTTTCTCAGGACGCCGGGCAAGAAGGGCGATTAAGGGGGAACCATGTTCGGGCTGTTCAGAAAGAAGGTTGGTGAGCCCATCGAGTTCGGGAGTACCGGCGCGGCTTTTGACTATGCCTGCCGCAACCTGGAGAACCGGATTCTTCTGGAGGCGGTCATCCCTGCCCTGGTGGAGGAACGGCGGGGGATGAGCCCGGAAGGAGAGCAGCTTTTCCTGGTCCGGCTGGCCAACCGGGAGGGGGGCAGGGTTGTCGAGGCGTGCACCCTCAAGGAATCGCTCCGGCATCCCGCCGCGGGGGATCTGGTCGGCTTCCGGGTGGTGAAGGTCGAGCCGGAACTCCCCGAACCCTTTGACCTCCTCGGCTTCATAGCATGTCGGCTCCAGCCGGTCTACGTGCCGGGAAGGGGGTGGCGGATCGCGGAAAGCTTCGTCCCCGACAACATCAAGCCGACCTTGCGGATGTGACCTCCCATGATCAAAATATTCATCGACAATCCGCTTCTTCTTCTCTTCGTCGTCGCCGCCATCGGTTATCCCCTCGGCCGGATCCGGATCAGGGGGTCGAGCCTCGGCGTGGCGGCGGTCCTCTTTGTCGGCCTTGGCATCGGCGCGCTCCATCCGGAGCTGAAACTCCCTGAAATCGTCTATGTCCTGGGGCTTGCCCTCTTTGTCTATACCATCGGGCTCGCCAGCGGGCCGGCCTTCGTTGCGTCGCTCAAGGAGGACGGGGTTCGGAACAACCTCCTCATTCTCGGCGTTCTTGTGCTCGCGGCGGCCCTCACCGTAGCTGCCCAGCGGTTTCTTGCCCTTCCGGCCACAATCACCGCCGGCCTTTTCGCCGGCAGTCTCACCAATACCCCGGCCCTTGCCGGCGCCCTTGAAACCATCAAGCACGTGGCGCCGCAAAATCTCATGGAACAGCTCCTGGCCGAGCCGGTCGTGGGCTACTCCATCGCCTATCCCATGGGGGTTATGGGGGTGGTGCTCGCCATCAGCCTCGTCCAGAAGCTCTGGCGGATCGACTACGCGGAAGAGGCGGCACGGACCAGGATCGCCGGCGCCGCCACCGAAAGCCTGAGGTCCAGAACAATCCGGGTCACCTGGCCCCAGGCCGGACGGCAGACCGTTGCGGCACTCTCTCATCAGCAAAAGTGGGACGTGGTTTTCGGCAGAATCAAGCGCGGGGATGAATGTCTGCTGACCGGGCCGGAGGTCCGCTTCCGCCCGGGGGATCTGGTGCTGGCGGTCGGTACCGATGTGGAACTGCAGCATGTGGCGGAGGTTCTCGGCGAGGTGAGCGAAGAGGAGATTACCGTCGACCGGAGCGAGTTCGACTACCGGCGGATCTTCGTCTCCAATCCGCGGGTGGCCGGCCGGCGGCTGGGGAGCCTGAATCTCTTCGAACGGTTCGGCGCCACGGTAACCAGGGTCCGGAGGGGTGACGACGATTTCCTTCCCCACGACGACATGGTGCTGGAGTTGGGGGATCGGGTCCGGGTGGTCACCCACCGGGATCGGATGGGGGAGGTGACGGCCCTGTTCGGCGACTCCTACCGGGCGGTTTCCGAAGTGGACATCCTCACCTTCAGCCTGGGTCTTGCTCTGGGGCTGTTGCTCGGCATCGTGCCGTTCCCCCTGCCCGGGGGGGTGACGCTCAAGCTTGGCTTTGCGGGCGGCCCCCTTATCGTGGCGCTCGTCCTCGGAACTCTCGGCCGCTCGGGAGGAATGATCTGGAGCCTCCCCTACAGCGCCAACATGACACTGCGCCAGATCGGTCTCGTCCTCTTCCTGGCCGGCATCGGCACCCGGGCCGGCTACGGCTTCGTCTCCACCCTTGCCAAGGGTGGCGGGTTCGCCATCTTCGCCGCAGGGGCGGTGGTCACCTGCTTTGCAGCCCTTACCACCCTATGGGTTGGTCACCGGATCCTCAAGATTCCCATGGGAATCCTCATCGGGATGGTGGCTGGCCTCCAGACCCAGCCCGCAGTTCTCGGTTATGCCCTGGAGCAGACCGGCAACGATCTCCCCAACATCGGCTACGCCTCGGTCTACCCGGTCGCAACCATCGGGAAAATACTCATTGTCCAGGTGCTTTTGTCCTTACTGATGTGATTCCCTTCAGCAGACCGGATAGCGGCCAGCCGCCAGTTCCATGCAGAATCCGTTGATACCAGCCAGCCTCTGGCCGATGATCTCCTCGGCCTTTGCCGAAACATCGCCGAGCCGAATTCCCTTTTCCAGCAGCAGCTGAGCCGCCGCCATCCGGGGGCGGTCGATGGGGGTGCCGATCCGGCTCAACAAGAGAACGTGGGCCTCTCTGACCCCCTCCAGTTCCTCGCAGATCTCCTGGGCGAGCCGGTGGGCAAGGATGTTGTAGATTTTTCCCACATGGCTCACCGGGTTCTTGCCGGCGGCGGCCTCGGTGCCGAGGGGACGTCCCAGGGCAATGATCCCGTTGACCCGGTTGCCGCGCCCCACCTGGCCCGAATCGGCGTCTTCCGCCGAGGTGCCCAGGAGACTCAGGTAGACGCCTCCAAGTCCCCGTCCCGGTTCGTCAAGGGCGTTGAGGCGAACCCCTTTTCGGTCGAAACCGGGGAGTCCCGTGAGAAACTCACCAATCTCCCTCTCAACCACGCCCTTTCTGGCGAAGTATTCCCCTTCTGATTCGATGAAACGCGCCAGGAACGGCATTGCCACGGTCAGCTCGAGATCGTTCCCCGAGCGTAGGCCCATAACCTTGATGTCCTCGCCGGTTTCGGGAAAGTGCTCCTTGAACTCCCGGGAATTCAGGTGCTGCTCCAGGGCGAGGACCGCCAGTTCCGTCGGCGAGAGGGGCCAGTAGCCCACGGCTGCCGAGGTGTCGTTGGCTGCCATGACTTCCCCCGGCCGGGCGAAGATGTCGGTGAGTTCTTCAGATCCCGGCGCCAGCACCACACGGAAATTTACGTGCAGCTCCGGGTCCACGAAACGGAGGTTCTTTCTGAACCACTCACGGGCGGCGCCCAGGGCGATCTCCGTCACCGGAATCTGCCGATCTCCCACGGAAAACGTGGCCCGGTCACCGATGATGAGCTCCATGGGACGGGTCACCCTGCCGCCGCCGAAGCGCTTTTCCACGCTTCCCGCCGCAAGGAGGCTCTTGTCGATGTTGTGGTGGAGAATGCGGCCGAACTGCCGGATATACTCCTGGGACAGGGCCACGGAGACGGCGTCCATGGCCGCGTCGCAGATGAAGTCGGGATGGCCTTTACCCTTCCGCTCCACGATTTCCACCTGCTGCTCCTGAACAGAGTTCCCCTTGAAGGCTTCGATGGTTATCATGGATTACACTGTATCATATCGGCGCGCAATTTCATGGAGGCGGGCACTGGAAACAAGAAAGCCGTCCCCGCTGTCCGGGGACGGCTCTTGAAGCCGTGAATGGAAAAGCATCCGTCAGGTTTCTTGCCTCAATCTATTCCACTCCTTCGGCCGAAGGCCTTGTGTCGGGGCGGGGGAAGGAGTAGATGCTTCTGACCATCGAAACAAACAACAGCACTCCGGGCACCAGTTGGCAGGCGAAGGCAATGGTTCCCAGGCTGATGAAAAAGACCAGCAGGAACTCGTCGATACCGAAGCAATTCAATATGAACGGGGAGGATATATCCTGAAGGAGGGGGAAGCTGATTTCCACGAACATAATGGTGGTCCTCTTTTGTTGTGAATCTGTAACCATTGCTGGACACCTGCTAGTATTGCACCGTACATACCAATCCAGAGAGGGTGAGGGGTGTTTTGTGTAACTGCCCGATACTATTGGACAAATCCTGCTCTTAATGGGATGGTTGGAAGAGTTGCAGACGCATGGCGTATGATTTTTTGATACACACACGCGGAGCGAATGGGACGGCAGTCTGAAGGTGGAGTGTTATAACGTGTTGCTATTGCAAAAGATTGGTCGATGCGCCAGAGGGTGTATGCGGGAGATATACAGATATGCGGTAAAAAACGGGGCTTCGTGCGAAGCCCCGTTCAGTCGAAGAGGGAGTGATTTAATGGAATGAATATGCGAAGGAAATACCCACAATGTCCGAGTTGGACTGGGGCTGATGTATCTGGTATATGCCTCGCTGTTCAACGGGAGAGCGCCTGAAGCGGAATCCCTCGTAAAAGAGGGCAGGGCGAAACGCCTTGTGGCGGATCCCCAGTTCGGCGAACGCCGACCAGTCGGAACGGGGTTCGAGGGTGACATCGCCGGCGGAGGTGTCCTCGGCCCTGTTGCGGGTGTAGAGGGGATACTTGGCGCCCGCCTCCAGGAAGAGGGCGGTCTCGTTGCCGAAAGGGAGTTCGCCCTTGAGCCCGTAGCGGGTGTAGATGGTATCCCAGTATTCGGTGGCACTTCCCACCGCAAAGCGTCTGCCTGTTTCGGTGGTGGCGGTGGAGCTGGCAATGTCCCTGAGCCACGTCCGGTAGCCGATCCCGAAGAAGGGCTCCAGCGATCCGCCACTGAAGGCGAATCGCCACCCCAGATCTCCTTCGATCTTGCCGCCGAAATAGCGGGTGTCGGAGTCGGCGGGCCGGTTATTTTCGGCAGGGTCGCTGGAGGCCTGCGTCTGCCCTGCGTAGTCGACCACCGTCCCGAACAGTTCGGCCTTGCCGTGCAGGATGAGGGATCTTTGGAGAAGGTCGACCCTTGCGGCGGCGCCGGCGCCGAAGATGGGACCGCTCTCCCTTACCACCCGGCTGCCGGCGTTAGTATATTCCTGCCAGGAGAAGTATCCGCCGTAGCCGTAGGCGCTGATCTCCTCAAGACCCCCTGCGAGGCAGGGGGAGGCCATCAGAAGAGCGGCAAGCGCCGTTATCGCGATGTGGTTGATCATGATCGTTCCTCCTCACCGTCCGTGTGTCATGGAGTATCATTCTCAGGCGGAGCTTCAGGGGTTTCCTTTTTCTTGCGCGGTGCCCGCTTGCGTTTCGGTGCCTCGGCTTCCGGCGTCGGCTCCGGCGCGTGCGCCTCAGGGGCGATGGCTTCCTCCGCCGCGACGGCTTTCTTGCGGGGTGCCCGTTTGCGCACAGGCTTTGCCGGTGCCGCTTCAGTAGGTGCCGGTTCGGCGGATACCGCCTCGACGGTCTGTGGCTCCGCGGGTTCTGAAGCCGCAACGGCAGCCCTTTTGGTACGCGGTGCACGGGTCTTCTTCGGCTTCGGCTCTTCCGGTGCAGGTTCGACAGCCGATGCAGGCTCGACAGCCGATGCAGGCGCAGGCTCCGGCGCCACTGGGGCTGTTTCTTGCGGGGTGGCTGACTCTTCGGCGGCCGGTCCCTCCTCCTCTCGCTTGCCGCTGCGGCGTTTGCGGCGGCGGCGCTTCTTTTTCGCCTCCTCTGCAGCCGGTTCTGCTGGTTCTTCTGCTTCCGCTGCGGATTCCGCATCAATCGGCGCTGAGGGTTCGACGGCCGGCTCGGGAGTCACAATCTCAGCGGCGACTTCAGCGGCCGGAACCTCGCCGGCTTCGCCGGCGCGCGGCTTCTTCCCGCGGCGCCGTCTCCTGCGCCGCTTTTTCTTGGCTTCTTCACCCGGCGCAGCCTCGACCCCCTCTTCGATCTCCTCCGGTTCCTCACCGGTTTCAGGCTCCCCGACGACTTCTTCCTCCTGCAAAGGCTCTTCGGTAAGGGAGACGGCCGGAGTTTCCTCTCCCTTTCCTTTCTTGCGGCTGCGGCGACGCTTGCGCTTTTTCCCTTCTCCGCCTTCCTGGAGAGCCGTCTCCTCGGGTTCCACGGCCTCGGCGGCTTCCATGACGGTTTCCGGCTTCTTTTCCGGCGCCTCCGCCGCTTCGGCCGGATGCTCGATGTGAGCCGGCTTTTCCCGCTTGACCGTCTCCAGTTCCAGCTCGTTCATGAGGAACGAAGTCCGCCCCTTGACCGTCACCACGATGTCGTAGTCGTCCTCGATCCGGGCCAGTTCCCGCTTCTTGCGGTTCAGGAGGTAGTAGGCCACCTCCAGGGGGAGGCCGCCATGGACCTCGGCCACGGTTCCCTTGGCTGCGGCGGCGTGGACCTTGCGGAGGAAGGAGAGGGCCATGCTCTCAACGCTCTTCACCTTGCCCCGGCCGCTGCAGTGGGGGCATTCGAGGGTGCTTCCCTGCTCCAGGGTCTGCTTGATCCGCTGGCGGGACATCTCCAGCATGCCGAACTGAGAGATGCGCCCCACCTCGACCCGGGCCTTGTCCTCCTTGAGGGCGGCCTTGAGAGTCTTCTCCACGGTGGCGTTGTGCTTGCGGTCCCGCATGTCGATAAAGTCGAGGACGATGAGCCCCCCCAGGTCGCGGAGCCGCAGTTGCCGGGCCGCTTCTTCCGCCGCCTCCAGGTTGGTCTTGTAGGCGGTGTCTTCCACCCCCTTCTCGCCGGTGGTCTTGCCGGAGTTGACATCGATGGAGACCAGGGCTTCGGTGGGCTCGATGATGAGGTACCCGCCCGATTTGAGGGGGACTTTCTTTTCGTAGATGAGATCGATCTGTTCCTCGATCTGGTAGCGGGAGAAGATGGGGCGCTTCTCCGTGTGGAGCTTCACCAGCTTCTCGTACTTGGGCATGGTCTGCTTGAAGAAGTCCCGGGCTTCCTTGTAGACTTCCTTGCTGTCCACGAGCACTTCGTCGATCTCGGCGGTGAAGTAGTCGCGGATGGTCCGGATGACGACATTCATCTCCTGGTGGATGAGGGCCGGAGCCTTGGCGGCGGTGGCCTTTTCCAGGATCGAATTGTGGAGGCTGATGAGGTTCTGGAGGTCCTTGTTCAGCTCGGTCTTGGTCTTGCCGAGGGCCTCGGTCCGGACGATATAGCCGATCCCCTCGGGGATCTCCATCTGGCTGAGCTTCTCCTTCAGCTTCTTGCGGTCGGCATCGCTCTCCACCTTGCGGGAGATGCCGGCGGAGTCGCTTCCCGGCATAAGGACCATGTAGCGCCCCGGGAACGACATGTAGGTGGTGAGGGCCGCCCCCTTCATGTCCCGTTCGCCCTTTTCCACCTGGACGATGAGTTCCTGGCCCCGGCGGATCACCTCCTGGATGCGGGGGCGACGGTTGCGGTTCTCGGGGGGGACGTCGTCACGCCACTGCCAGAAGGAGGGGTGGATCTCCCCCATCTGGAGGAAGCCGAGCCTTTTAGCGCCGATATCGACGAAGGCCGCCTGGAGCCCCGGCTCCACCCGGACCACCACCCCCTTGTAGACGTTGCCGCGGGTCTGTTCGCTCCCCGCGATCTCGATGTCCAGATTGTCCAGCTTGCCGTCTTCGACGATGGCAACGCGGGCCTCCTCCGGATGCATCACGTTGATGAGCATCTTTTTTGCCATAGGTTCCTGTCCTTTTGGGCGGCGGGGCGCACCCCGCGCCGCTGAAATGTCGGCCGCCCCAGGCACGGAGCCGGGCAGCCCGATTGATGTGTATTCAAAGGCCCGCTACGGAGTCGAAGGGCCTTGAAGTCGCGTAAAAATCGATAAACTATACCAGAGTTTTTTGCTGTTAATAAGAAAAAACTGGCATTTGCGGTCATTGAGGGACGCGGAATGTTAGTGAGAACATTGACAAGGCCGATTTGCCCCCCCTACAATGGCGCCATCACTCCAACACGGAACGGAACTCCATGCTCCATCTCAAGAACCTCTCCAAGGACTTCGCGGGAAGGCCCCTCTTCACCGGCATCAACTGGCACCTGAAAAAGGGTGAGCGGGTAGGCCTCGTGGGGGAAAACGGCGCCGGCAAGTCGACCCTCATGAAAATCGTCGCCGGGCTCGTGGAGCATTCGGCCGGCGAGATGATCTTCGCCAAGGGTGCCACCGTCGGCTACCTCCCCCAGGACGGTATCGTCACCCGGGGCAAGGGGCTCCTGGCCGAGGTGATGACAGCCCTGGACGACCTCCAGCGGATGGAACGGGAACTGGCCGACCTTACCCGGCGCCTTGAGGAGATTCCCCACGATGACCCGGAGCACGATGCGCTTCTTGATCGTTACGGGCACCTCCAGGAGGAGTTTCGGCTGAGGGGCGGCTACGCCATGGAAGCGGAGGCATGCCGGGTGCTGGACGGTCTCGGTTTTCTCACCACCGACCGGGGGCGCGACTGCGGCGAGTTTTCCGGCGGGTGGCAGATGCGGATCGCCCTGGCGAAGCTGCTGCTGAAAAAGCCCAACGTGCTGCTCCTGGATGAGCCCACCAACCACCTGGACATCGAGGCCCGCAACTGGCTGGAGGGGTACCTGTGCGAGTATCCCCATTCAGTCATCCTCGTTTCCCACGACCGGTTCTTCATGGACCAGGTCTGCCACCGGATTACGGAGGTCTGGAACAGCGTCCTCACCGACTACCACTGCTCCTACAGCCGCTACCTCGTCCAGCGGGAGGAGCGGGTGACGGCCCTGCGGGAGGCGAAGCGGCGCCAGGATGAAGAGGTTCAGAAGATTGAGGACTTCATCACCCGGTTTCGCTACAAGGCCGACAAGGCGTCCCTGGTCCAGTCCCGCATCAAGCAACTGGAGAAGATCGAGCGGATCGTCCTTCCCCCGGAGCGCAAGAAAATCCGCTTCCGGTTCCCCGATCCGCCCCCCAGCGGCCGGATCGCCATGGAGCTTGCCGGCGTGGTGAAGGCCTACGGTGCCAACGTGGTGCTGAACGGCATCGATCTCACCGTGGAGAAGGGGGAGCGGGTCGCCCTGGTGGGACATAACGGTGCCGGCAAGTCGACCCTCATGGGCATTATGGCGGGAAAGCCCTTCGAGGGGGGAGAGCGGACCGTGGGGCACAACGTGGCCCTCGACTACTTTGCCCAGGACCAGGCCCAGGTCCTCGACAGCGACAAGAGCGTCCACGACGAGCTCCTTGCCGACGCCCCCTTTGCCATGGTGCCGCAGCTGCGGGACATCCTCGGCGCCTTCCTCTTTTCCGGGGACGACATCCACAAGAAGGTGGCGGTCCTCTCGGGGGGTGAACGGAACCGCCTGGCCCTGGCCAAGATGCTCCTGCGCCCCTCGAACCTGCTCCTCATGGACGAGCCCACCAACCACCTGGACCTCTTCAGCAAGGACGTGCTCCTGGACGCCCTCAAGACCTTCCCCGGCACCGTGGTCTTCGTCTCCCACGACCGCTACTTCATCGACGGCCTCGCCACCCGCGTGGTGGAGGTGGCAGGGGGGCAGCTCACCAACTACCACGGCGACTACGAGTACTATCTCCAGAAGAAGGCCGCGGTTGATGGTCAGATTTCCCCGGTCCCCGGCCCCCGATCCCCGGCCCCGGATTCCAGCCCGGAATCAAAGGAAGGGCGGCTGCGCCAGCGGGAGGAGGAGAAGTCCCGGCAGCGGGACGAGAAGCGGCGCCAGAAACGTCTGGAGGAGCTGGAGGCGGCCATCGCTGCGGAGGAGGAGCGTCTGGCCGAGTTGGAGGCGCGGATGGCCGACCCCGCCTTCTTCCAGGACCTGGAAGCGGCCCGGCAGGGTGGGGAAGAGCACGCCGCCTTGACAGCACGGATTGCCGGATTGTATGAGGAGTGGGAAACCGTCGGCGCCGAAGGGTAAGGCCGGTTTCAGGCGCTTTCCCGCGTCTGGGTTCATTTCCCGCGTCGTTCCTTGACAGGAGCGGCCTCAGCGGCTAGTCTGGTTACTATATCCTGGCGCCACTCCAAGCCCTGTTCGACCCGAGGACCCTATCCCCATGTCCGAAACCGTGTCGATATCGATACCACCCATCGTGCCACTCTATCCGGTCCGGGAGATTGTGGCCTTTCCGTACATGATTTTCCCCCTGTTCCTGAGGGACGAGGACCTCGCCCCTTTCGAGGAGATGCTGGGGGACGATCAGCTCGTGGCCCTTGTCCGCCCACGGGATGAGACTGCTCCCGGCAGGATTCCCCCCCTCTTTGATATCGGCACCCTCTGCAAAGTCAATCAAATCCAACGTCTCTCCGAAGGGGGGGCGAAGGTGGTCCTTGAGGGGGTTGCCCGGGTCCGGGTGACGGAGGTGGTGGAGTTCAACCATCACCTTCAGGCCCACTGCGAGCCGCTCCACGAGTTCGTGGAGCGCTCCATGGTCTCCGAGGCCCTGGTCCAGAGCCTCAATGCCCTCCTCAAGATCGCCCTTTCCTATGGCCGTCCCCTTCCCGAGGATGTCATGAAGATGATCGATCTCATCGACAACCCGGCACGGCTGGCGGATCTGGTGGCCCTCTACGTGAATCTTCCCCTGGACGACCAGCAGCAGCTCCTGGAGACCATCGACCCCCTGGAGCGGCTCAAGAAGGTCTACATGCACCTGACGAGCGAGGTGCAGCGGCTCCAGGTGAAGGGGGAGGTCCAGGCCGAGGTGACCAAGAGGGTCGGCAAGAGCCAGAAGGAATACCTGCTGCGGGAGCAGATGAAGCAGATCCAGGAGGAACTGGGGGAGGAGGACACCCGGGCCGCCGAGATGACCGACCTCCGGAAGAAGATCGAGGCGGCCGGCATGCCCTCGGAGGTACGCAAGGTCGCCGACAAGGAACTGAAGCGGGTCGAGCGGATCAATCCCGCTTCCCCCGAGTACACGGTCGCCCGCACTTACCTGGACTATCTGGCCGGCATGCCTTGGAAGAACGCCACCAGGGACAATAACGACATCAACAAGGCCGAGACGGTGCTGGACGAGGACCACTATGACCTGAAAAAGGTGAAGGAACGGATCCTCGAATACCTGGCGGTCCGCACGCTTCGTGAGCGGATGAAGGGGCCGATCCTCTGCTTCGTGGGGCCGCCGGGGGTCGGGAAGACGAGCCTCGGCAAGTCCATTGCCCGGGCCTTGGGGCGGAAATTCATCCGGATGTCCCTGGGGGGGATGCGGGACGAGGCGGAGATTCGCGGCCACCGCCGCACCTACATCGGCGCCTTGCCGGGCCGGATCATCCAGGAGCTCTACCGCTGCGGCACCAACAACCCGGTCTTCATGCTGGACGAGGTGGACAAGATCGGCCTCGACTTTCGGGGGGACCCGGCCAGCGCCCTCCTGGAGGTGCTGGACCCGGAACAGAACAACACCTTTACCGACCACTACCTGGACGTCCCCTTCGACCTCTCCAACGTCATGTTCATCACCACGGCGAACCAGCTTGACCCGGTCCCCGCGGCCCTCAAGGACCGGATGGAGGTGATCCGGCTCTCGGGCTACACCGACGAGGAGAAGGAGAAGATCGCTGTCCGCTACCTGGTCCCCCGGGAGGTCGAGGAGAACGGCCTGGCGAAAAATCCGCCGGCCTTTGCCGACGAGGCGCTCTTCAAGATCATCCGGGACTACACCCGGGAGGCTGGGGTGCGGAACCTCCAGCGGAACATCGCCTCGGTTTGCCGCAAGGTGGCCAAGGAGATGACCCAGGGGAAGCCGCCGCGGGAGACCATCACCCCGGCGGTGGTGGAGGAGTTCCTGGGGCCCCGGACCTTCTTCAACGAGGTGGCCTCGGAGAAGGACCGGGTAGGGGTCGTTACGGGGCTTGCCTGGACCGAGACCGGCGGCGACATCATCTTCGTGGAGGCGACCCGGATGAAGGGGAAGGGGGAGCTGATCCTCACCGGTTCCCTGGGGGACGTCATGAAGGAGTCGGCCCGGGCGGCTCTCTCCTTCGTGCGGGCCAACGGCGCCGAGTGGGGGGTGGAGGAAACCGCCTTCGCCGACACCGATATCCACATCCACGTGCCGGCCGGCGCGATCCCCAAGGACGGGCCGTCGGCGGGAATTACCATGGTGATTGCCATCGTATCGCTTTTGTCGGGGCGGCCGGCCCGGCGCGACGTGGCCATGACCGGCGAGATCAGCCTCACGGGGCGGGTCCTGGCCATCGGCGGGCTCAAGGAGAAGGTGCTGGCGGCCCGCCGCGCCGGGGTGAAGACCGTGGTGGCCCCCGGCCGCAACCGGGAGAACCTGGAGGATATCCCTGACGATGTGAAAGGGGAGATCGCCTTCGTCTTTGTGGATGACGTGCGCGAGGCGGTTCAGGTGGTGCTGCAACCGGTATGAACCCAGAGCGCACGGTCAAATGGTTTCTCCGGGAATTGCAGGCGTTCTTCGTCCTTTCGGCCAGGGCCGTCGTACGGATTTTCCGCAGGCCCTGGTACTACCGGGAGTTCGTCACCCAGCTGGACAAGATGGGGGTCGGCTCCCTTTTCATCGTCTGCCTCACGGGGCTCTTCACCGGCATGGTAATGGCGCTCCAGGCCCTCATCCAACTGAAGCCCTTTGCCGCAACCAGCTACGTGGGGGGAATGGTGGCGGTCACCATGGTGAAGGAGCTGGGGCCGGTCCTCTCGTCCCTCATGGTGGCGGGTCGGGTCGGCTCGTCCATTACTGCCGAGCTGGGCACCATGGTCGTCACCGAGCAGGTGGACGCCATGCGGGTGGAGGGGACCGATGTCATCACGCGGCTCGTCACCTCGCGGCTCAAGGCAATGCTCGTCGCCATGCCGCTTCTGGCAGTGATAACCGACGCCCTGGCGCTCCTGGGGGGGTACATCATTGCCGCCGGCTACGATATCAATATTCTCATGTACTGGGAATCGCTCCCCCAGTTCATGGTCTTCCAGGACCTCATCGAAGGGGTGGCGAAACCCTTTGTGTTCGGCTTCCTCATCGCCATGGTCGGTTGCTATGCGGGGCTCACCACCAGCGGCGGGGCCGAGGGGGTGGGGGCCGCGGCCAAGCGGGCGGTGGTCGTCTCGTCCATCATGGTGCTGGTGTGCGATTTCTTCATGACGAAAATCTTTATCGTGTTCAGGTGAAAGCGTGACTGGTGAGAGAGGCATACGGATGGACCAGGTTTCCTACGCGGTGGGGGGACGCACGATCCTCGACCGGTTCGACCTCCTCCTGGAACCGGGGGTGAACCGGACCATCCTCGGCATGAGCGGGGCCGGGAAGACCACCATCCTGAGGCTCATGCTGGGGCTATTGAAGCCCGATGGTGGAACCATCTCCATCGACGGCGTCTCCATCTGCGGGATGCGGGAGCGGGAGCTGATTCAGGTCAGGAAGAATATCGCCATCGTCTTCCAGGGGGGGGCCCTCTTCGACTCCATGACCGTTGGGGAGAACGTGGGATACCGCCTCTTCGAGGAAGGGCGGCTTTCCGAGAAGGAGATCGAGCGGATCGTGCTGGAGAAGCTCTCCTTCGTGGGGCTTGAGCAGACCATCGATCTCTATCCCGCCGAGCTTTCGGGGGGGATGAAAAAACGGGTCGCCATCGCCCGTGCCCTGGCGGCGGACCCCGATTACATCTTTTTCGACGAGCCCACCACCGGCCTCGACCCCATCGGGGTCTTCAACATCCAGCACCTGATGCTCCGGCTCCAGGGGGAGGGGAAGACCACCCTCATGGTGACCCACGATCTGGAAACCGCTTTTGCCGTCTCACGGCGCTTCTCCTTCCTCCACCATGCGCGGCTCGCCTTCGAGGGGACGGAAGAGGAGATGAGGCGGTGCGAGCTGCCGGAGATTCGCGAGTTCCTGGCTCCCACGGACCGTTCCCTGTTCAGGTACACCACTAACAATCACACGGAAATCACAACGACATGAAACGAAGCGACAACGTATCGTGGTCCCAGCTCAAGGGGGGAATCTTCATCCTCGTGGCCCTGGCTTTCTTCGCCGGCGGCGTCCTTTTCATGGGGGACAAGACCAAGTTCTTCGTTCCCAAGGGAAGGCTCTCGGTCATCATGACCGATGTGGCGGGGCTCAAGGTGGGGGCGCCGGTCTGGCTCGCCGGGGTTGACGTGGGGATTGTGACCCGCATTGATTTCGAGCGCCCCGAGGCCACCAACGAGGTGGAGATCGTCCTGGAGGTGGACCGGGATGCCCTTAAAAAAATCGGCGCCGATTCGGTGGTCACTGTCAAGACTCGTGGCCTCATGGGGGAAAAGTACGTGGACATCACGCCGACCCGGGAAATCGTGGCGAAGCCGGTGGCGAGGCTTCAGGGCACCCCTATGCCGAAGCTGGACGACGTGGTGCAGAAGGCGGCCAGGGCCTTTGACCGGGTGGACGCCATCGTGGCCAAGACCGAGCGGGGCGAGGGGACCCTGGGGCGCTTCGCCAACGACCCGAAGCTTTATGACAGCCTGGTGCGCCTCACCACCGAGCTGAACACCGTTGCCGCCTCCGTCAACCGGGGCGAGGGAACCCTCGGCATGCTCAACAAGAGCCGGGAGCCCTACGAGAAGCTCATGAGCATCCTCAACCGGGCCGACAACACCCTCACCGACATCCAGTCGTCGGAGGGGACCATGAGCAAGCTCCTTCACGACCGGGAGCTCTACGACAAGCTCGTGGCCGTGGCCAGCAAAGCCGGCACCGCTGCCGACGAGGTCCGGGAGCTGAACCGCAGGCTCCTCTCCAAGGATGGCACCCTGGGCAAGCTCGTGGCCGACCGGGAGTTCTACGACCGGGGGCTCACCCTTATCAACCGGGCCGACACCTCCCTCAAGTCCCTGGAAGAGATTACCGCCCGGCTCCAGCGGGGAGAGGGGACCGCCGGCAAGCTCCTGTCAGACCGGGAGCTCTACGACCGGCTCAATCGGACTGTCGACGATCTGGATCTCCTGGTGAAGGACATCAAGGAGAATCCCAAGCGGTATGTGAAGTTTTCGGTGTTTTGAGGAATGCCTGCTCCGCGCGGTGTGTGCGGTGGCAGTGAACAAGGGTTGATGCCCAGCAGCATGGGCGTAAGGGGACGTAGTTGATTTGTTGAGTAACGAGAGCTTTAGAAGGAGAAGTCAACAGGTCAACTACGTTTCATTTTGGTCTCCCGAGGTGTGTCACAAGTTGAGACCTGATCACAAAAGACTCTTCGCTCTACTACAAAAAACTAGTGAGCGGCCTCCGCGTGAAGTTTGAGTCCAAGTGCTGAAACTATTTTTAAAATAGTATCAAAACCAGGAACCCTCTCACCTGAAAGTGCTTTATAAAGACTTTCTCGAGAAAGGCCGGCATCGCGCGCCACTTGAGACATACCTTTAGCGCGTGCTATGTCGCCCAGAGCCTTTGCAATGAAAGCGGCATCGCCATTGGCTTCTTCAAAGGCGGCTTCTAAATAGGCCGCCATTTCTTCAGGGGTACGGAGATGTTCTGCAACATCATAACGACTGGTAGCTGTTTTGGTCATTGTAAACTCCTATAGGTTCTGAGCAAGCCGGACAGCGGCCTTGGTATCCCGAGACTGGCTGCTCTTGTCGCCACCGGCCAAGAGGATGATCAATTCGCTGCCGCGTTGGATAAAATAAACTCGATAACCTGGACCGTAGTTGATCCGCATTTCCGAAACACCTTCACCCACAGGCTTAACGTCGCCTGCGTTTCCAGAAGCAAGACGCTCAATCCTGACAAGGACACGAGCCTTCGCTTGGATATCACGTAAGTTATCGAGCCAGTTGGCAAAATGTTCGGTTTTGCGGATTTCAACCATAAACAAACTGTATCCTGTCGGCTACATTCTGTCAAATCGAAAGTCGAGCAGAACGCAGCCCAACCATCGTACATATGAAAAAGGGGACACATATGAAAAAGGGGACAGGCTACTTTTTGAGGTAGTGTGATGCCAAGAATCGCACGAGGACATGCTGGCGGAGAGATATACCACCTTATCAACCGTGGTAACGGTCGCCAGCAGGTGTTCCACAAAGATCAAGACTACCAGGCGTTTGTGAAGTTGCTCAGCGAGGCAGGTGAACGAATTCCAGTAACACTATTGGCGTATTGCTTGATGCCAAATCACTTCCATCTATTGGCCCGGCCAAACTCAGGCGCAGAGCTTAGCAGATGGATGCAGTGGCTTATGACAAGCCATGTTCGCCGGTATCACCGACATTATGGAACCAGCGGTCATGTTTGGCAGGGGCGATACAAGAGCTTTATCGTTCAGGAAGATGGTCATCTGCTGACGGTAATTCGCTACATTGAAGGGAATCCGGTTAAGGCCAACATCGTTGCCAGTGCAGCGGACTGGAAGTGGAGTTCTCATCTTTCCCGATCCTTGGTGGGTCATTCGCTGGGCGAACTGCCGATTGAGTTGCCGAGCCAGTGGACGGAGTACGTGAACGCGCCTTTGTCCGGGGCAGAATTGGACAAACTGCAAAACAGCATAGATCGCCAAACGCCATACGGGGAAGAAGCGTGGCAGGTAATGGTATGTAGAGAACGTGGACTAGAGTCGACAATGCGCAAACAGGGGCGTCCCCGAAAGGGAATGGGCGAAAAGTAGCCTGTCCCCTTTTCTGTCCTCGGCAAGAAAAAGTGGAGTTGCTGGAGAAAATTTCAACGGCTGCAAGGGAAGGAAAGTCCGAAGTTGTCCTATCTGCAAGTGAAAAACTTCGAAAAGTCGAAATGTTAATAAATCGATGCGAACAACTCGAAGTCGAAATTGCAGATCTACAAAGAGACGGAGGACTTAAAATGAACACTGAAAAAATCGTTGAAACCGGAATGAAACCTCTGAGCACCACCAGTCCTCGTACTAGTTTTAAGACGGTCCGAGAGAACGGAAGGGAGATACGCGAGGCCTTTCTTAAAAGGCTCTTGCTGGTAGGCATTTCACTTCAGCTGGTGAAAGGTGAAACCATATTCAGAACCAAATCGGGCGAAAAAGTGGGAATAGCTGTGGCTACCGAACGTCAGCCGGATCGCTGGTTTCTCGGCCTCCCAGAAGGAGGATTTGACCATGCCGTTTTGCTATGCCAACGTGAAAGTGGTGATGTAATAGAGATTCGCCTCCCGAAGGGATTTTTTGCAAAATACGGAAGTGCACTGAGTGTGTCCAAGGGCCAAGTGAAATTCAATATCTCCCGTAACGGCAACGTGTATGCCGTAAAAGTGCCCGGTACAGATGGCGTAAATCCCACTAATTTTTCAAGTGACTATTCATTCTTGAAGTAGGCAGTCACTTAGGAAACTAAGTTTGTAGTGAGTAGAGCGTAACCAGGAGGCGGCACGCAGTCCGCGCGAAAAACCTCGCGCCGCTGGTGCGCCCCCGAGCAGAGTTCCATGGACATCATACCTAATTCAAGCGAGATAAGTATGGTGTCCGTACGCAGTAACAGTTGAATATCTAATGGGTTTAAGTCCCATTCGGGGAGTTGTCCGTTCACCCCGGTAGCTCAAGGGAGCGGCGTTCTGGTAACAGGGGGTCGTAAGTTCCCAATTGGCAAAACAGCAGGCCGTAACTCAAGTGAACCTGTACGTAGCCTCGTTATACTCAACCGAAGATGCCGACCCGGTGGACATTCGGGGAAGGCCGTTGCCACAGGCTTTGATAACGGAATCGGCTTGTGTGATCTTCCGGGGTAGCAGGGGCGGCATGTTGTGGAAGATACTCAACCCAGTGCTGGAGACCCGATGCGGTGATGGTGAGGAGCATCAACCGGCGCGTATAAGGAAACGAAATCGCGGCGGGCCGCAGCGGGAGTCGGAGGGGTTCATAGTACCGCTTGAGGGTATGGGACAACATAACCCTGCCCGAGGGAAGGGACCCTGCTTTGTTCACGCAACCAACGAGCGGAGGAGATGGGGATTGCAGACATGCTAAAAACCCCGGAAACAATCAGGACGCTCCAGAGGAAGCTCTACCGCAAGGCCAAGCAGGAACCGGCCTGCCGCTTCCACGCCTTGTACGACAAGGTGTACCGGGCCGACATCCTCAGTCATGCCTACCACCTTGTCCGTGCCAACAAAGGGAGCGCCGGCATAGACGGCGTCACCCTCGAGGCCATCGAGGAAAACGAAGGGGCAACCGCATTCATTGCGGAGCTGGAAGAAGCACTGAGAAACAAGACGTACAAACCCGATCCCGTCAAACGGGTCATGATACCCAAGAGCGACGGCAGTCAGCGCCCCCTGGGTATTCCGACCATCCGGGACCGTGTGGCTCAAATGGCCGTAAAACTGGTCATCGAGCCGATCTTCGAGGCGGACTTCTGCGAAACCTCATACGGATTCAGGCCGAAGAAATCGGCCCACGACGCAGTCGATGACGTAGCGTACGCCATGAACACCGGCTACACCGAAGTCATCGACGCCGATCTTTCCAAGTACTTCGACACCATTCCCCACGCCAACCTCATGGCGGTGGTCGCCGAGCGCATCTGTGACGGTGCGACCCTGCACCTGATTCAGATGTGGCTCAAGGCCCCGATCATGGAGGTGGACAAGGACGGAACGAAGCGGAACATCGGCGGCGGCAAGGGCAACCGCAAAGGAACACCGCAAGGCGGAGTCATCTCACCGCTGTTGTCCAACCTCTACCTGCACATTCTGGACAGGATATGGGAGCGGAACAACCTGCAACAACGGCTGGGAACCCGCATCGTCAGATACGCCGACGATATCGTCGTCCTGTGCCGGAGAAACAAATCCGACAAGGCCATGACGGTACTGCGGCAGATACTGGAGCGGCTGGAACTTACCCTGAACGAGACAAAGACGAAGATCGTCAATGCCTTCAACGGGAAGTTCGATTTCCTCGGATTCACCATCTGGATGGGTAAAGGCAGGAAAACGAGGAACTACTATCCCCATGTTCAGCCATCGAAGAAAGCCCTGCAAAAGATCAAAGACCGAGTGACCGAGCTCACGACGCGAAGGCGCACGATCATGCCGCTTGAGTGGATAGTGAATGAAGTCAACTCCACCGTGAGAGGCTGGGTAAACAACTTTCGCTATCGCAATTGCAGTAAAGCGTTGGGTCAGTTACGGAGCCACGTGGAAGAGCGACTGAAAACGCACCTTCGGAAACGGCACAAGGTCAGAAATCGAAGAGCAGGATACGCCAGGTTTCCCAGCAGGTTGTTATACGAGAGATACAACCTGTACAAAGTGCCGACATCAGCGGGTTGGACGAAGGCGCATGCCTTGTAGTGAAGAACATCGGAAAGCCGTGTGCGGGAAAACCGCATGCACGGTTTGATGAGGGACGGCAGGGTAACACCTGTTGTCTACTCTACCCGGAATTCCCCCGCGTTATGCATGAGGAATCTGAAATGACTCAAGCCGAGAAAGAACCGAAGCGGATAAAAAATTGAGTCTTTCGTTTTTTAGTTGAAGCGCCTTTGGTTGAGGAGTCCGCAGTGCTGGTGGACTTTCAGAAGGAAGTAGGC